>JBPYEF010000245.1:0-7077 GCA_051985875.1 Hyphomicrobiaceae bacterium | reverse complement strand
GCCCGCCGCTTGCGCACGCCGGTCACGTCGGATTCTGCCTACTGCAGCACGGCATCGATTTTTTCGTAGTACTTCTTCACCAGGTCGATATTCCCGGGGTTCTGGATGGGCTGCGCCGTCTTCAGCGCCTCGTTCAGCTCATCGAGCATCTGCTTTTTCTCTTTTTCGGGTATCGAGGTGTCGGCCGTCACCTCGTCGATCTCCTTTTGGATCGCAACCTTCGGATCGGTGAACGCCTTGCTCTGCGGGTCGATCCCGGCCATCACCATCGAGATGTTGGCGGCAACCTCGTCGTATTCGGCAAAAGTCGCAAACCCGTGCTTCTTGGCGACGTTCTCGAGCTCGGCCTGCACCTTGGGATCGGGCTTGTCGCCATTGCCGCCCTGCATCTGTTCGGTGACCGCAGCCATATCTTTCTGCGCGGCGATGAACCCCTCGATCTGCTGTTCACTGAGCTTGATTTGCTTGACGGACTGGGCGAACGCAACGCCGCCAAACTGGGCAAGCGCGACGACGGCCAAGACCGCTACCACCGACCGCAAAACGTGCATGGATGACCCTCAAAACCTGTGCGCCAATGCATTGCTGCGCGACCCTGGGCGAAACATAAGGCGTCTTACGGTCAAGCCCAATGGCAAATCTTTCGCGCACGCCAGCGGGCGCGCAATCGGCCTGCGACATGCGGCGTTCTCGCAGCAGTGCGTGCCGCCGCGCAGGGTCGCGGCCACCGAGAGGCCATCGCTTGGGTCGCAACGGGCGCAAACCGCCTACGGTAATATCTTACCGCATAGGTAGTTTACTGATCTTTCTTGCTTTTTTCCCGTTGTTGCGATTGACACGCGGGCGGTGACTGTCTACAAGCGGCGCGCAGCGAGGGGGAGTGCCGCATCCGCCCCCGGAAAGTGAGCGCGAGGCACTTATGCAAACCTACATGGCCAAGCCCGGCGAGATAGCAAAAAAGTGGGTGCTGATCGACGCCGAAGGCCTCGTGGTCGGTCGCCTCGCGAGCCTTATCGCCGTGCGCCTTAGGGGCAAGCACAAGGCGGCCTATACGCCCCACGTCGACGGTGGCGACAACGTCGTCGTGATCAATGCCGAGAAGGTGGTTTTCACTGGCCTCAAGCGACAGGACAAACTCTACCAGTGGCACACCGGTTACCCCGGCGGGCTCAAGGAAAAGACCCCGCGGCAGATACTCGAGGGCAAGTTCCCGGAGCGCATCGTACTCAAGGCGGTCGAGCGCATGCTCAATCGCGGGCCGCAGCAGCGCCGCCTGATGCGCAACCTTAAGGTCTACGCGGGCGCGGCCCATCCGCACGCTGCCCAGCAGCCGGAGCCGCTCGACGTCAAGGCACTCAACCGCAAGAACGTGAGGATCTGAGGAGCATGGCTGCCGAGACCAAGTCGCTTGAGGATTTGGCCGCGCTCAAGGGAGCTGAGCCCGCGGCCGCGCCGACCTATACGCAACGCCTCGACGCCAGCGGCCGCGCCTACGCGACCGGCAAGCGCAAGAACGCCGTTGCGCGCGTTTGGCTGAAGCGCGGCGTCGGCAAGATCACCGTGAACACCAAGGATTACGCGCAATACTTCGCGCGTCCCGTGTTGCAGATGCTTTTGAAGCAGCCGCTGCAGGCGGCCGACCGGCTGAGCCAGGTCGACGTGATGGCGACCGTGTCGGGCGGCGGGCTGTCCGGCCAGGCCGGCGCGGTACGCCACGGAATCTCCAAGGCCCTCACCTACTTCGAGCCGGAGCTGCGCCCCGCGCTGAAGAAGGGCGGCTTCCTAACCCGCGACAGCCGGGTGGTCGAGCGCAAGAAGTACGGTCGCATGAAGGCGCGGCGCAGCTTCCAGTTCTCCAAGCGCTGAGCGCGGGCCAAGCGAGCAGCCTGCGTCTGGTTGCCGGCCTTATGTGCTGCCTCACGGCGGGTCTGCCTGCGCCGTCCCCGCCGATCGAGGGCGTTGACAGCGCCGGGCGCCATCCCCATAAGGGCGCCCATGGTCACTCTGTTGCGAGCACTGGTCCGTCGCCGCGCGCCGCGCCCGCGGCTGCGATGCGCGCATCGCCGCGGACGCCCGGTGACCGGCCCCTGAAGCCACCCGCTGAGCGTCCTGCGCTCACCGCCGTCGCCACAGCGCGGCGTGGTCTTTTTTGCCGGGGACCCTGACCCATGACCGCCGCATCGCTCGCAAAACCCGCTTCCGCGCCGACCGGGCCTGCGCATCCGGCCGAGGCGCGTGCATCGCGCGTCGCGGCGAAGCCGACGAACCCCGTCGTGTTCATCGACGGCGAGGCCGGCACCACCGGTCTCGAGATCAGACAGCGGCTCGCCGCCGTCGCCGGCGTGGTCGTCACCAGCATCGCTGCCGAGAGGCGCAAGGACGCGGCTGCACGGCGCGCGCTGATGCAAGAGGCAAATCTCGTGGTCTTGTGCTTACCCGACCGCGCCGCCGAGGAGGCGGTGGCGATGCTCGACGGGCTCGGGCCGCAGCGTCCCAAGGTCGTCGACGCCAGCACGGCACACCGCGTGGCGGAGGGATGGGTCTACGGCTTTGCAGAAATGACCGAAGGCCAGGCGGTGGCGATCGCGGCGGCCGAGCGGGTCAGCAATCCCGGGTGCTATCCGACCGCGGCCATCGCTCTGATCCGTCCGCTGGTGGAGCGCGGCCTCATTCCCGCCGACTATCCCCTCAGCATTGCCGCGGTTAGCGGCTACAGCGGGGGCGGGCGCAGCATGATCGAGGCGTTCGCCTCGGGCAGCGCGCCCGCGTTCGAACTCTACGGCCTGAACCTTGCGCACAAGCACGTCCCCGAGCTGCAGAAATATGCGCAGCTGCGCCGCCGCCCCATCTTCCTGCCGGGCGTTGCCAATTACCGCCAGGGCATGCTGGTGAGCGTGCCCCTGCACCTCGACACGCTGCCGGGGCGGCCGCAGGCGGCCGAGCTCGAGGCGGCCTTGATAGCCCATTACCGGGGCGCGGAACTGATCAGGGTGGTGGGCGCCGGCGACGCCGGCAAGGATCCGCGGCTCGAGCCCGAGGGCCTCAATGCCACGGACATGCTCGAGCTCAGGGTGTATGCAAGCGCCGAGCACCCGCAGGCGGCGCTCGTCGCTCGCCTCGACAACCGCGGCAAGGGCGCCGCCGGCGCGGCGGTGCAGAACATCCGCCTGATGCTCGGGCTGACGCGCTGATCGACGCCGGGCGGCCGACCCGCGCAACGAGCCACGCTCGGGCACGGCAAGCGGCGCGCCGGGGCGTAACGCGTGGGGATGTAACGCATGGGGGTGTGATGTGCGTGCCCAGCGCCTGTGCGTCGCCGACGATCTCGCAGCCGGCGCGACCGTTGCCTGCACCGCCGCCCAAGCGAACTACCTGAGCAACGTTCTGCGCCTGCGGGCAGGAGATGCGATTTTGCTCTTCAACGGTCGTCACGGCGAATGGCGCGCCGAGCTCGTAAAGGAGAAGCAGCGCGGGATCGCGTTGCAGGTGCGCGCGCTGGTGCGCGCGCAGGACGGCGGTCCGGACATCGACTACCTGTTTGCGCCCCTGAAGCTCGGGCGCATCGATTACATGGTGCAGAAGGCGACGGAAATGGGGGTTGCCCGTTTGCGCCCGGTGCTCACGCAGCGCACGGTGCAAAGCCGCGTCAATCTCGCGCGCCTGCGTGCGAATGCACTGGAGGCCGCGGAGCAGTGCGGCATCTTGCGCCTGCCCGAGCTCAGCCCGCCCGAGCCTCTGGCGAGCATCCTTGCGCATTGGGACGCAACCCGCACACTGATTTTTTGCGATGCGGATGCCCCCGTGCATGATCCCCTCGCTACCCTCAAGGCCCTGCGCCCGGGCGCCCTCGCCGTGCTGGTCGGCCCCGAGGGGGGCTTCGATGAGGGCGAGCGTGCCCTTGTGCTCTCCAAGCCGTTCGTCGTGGGCATCTCGCTTGGGCCGCGCGTGCTGCGCGCCGATACGGCCGCAGTCGCAGCTCTCGCGCTTGTGAACACCGTACTC
Organism: Hyphomicrobiaceae bacterium; assembly: GCA_051985875.1. Taxonomy (GTDB): domain Bacteria; phylum Pseudomonadota; class Alphaproteobacteria; order Rhizobiales; family Hyphomicrobiaceae; genus AWTP1-13. The sequence goes on along the minus strand of JBPYEF010000245.1, from coordinate 3,075 downwards.
GGCGACTGGCGCTAGCCCGCCGCTGATCTTTTACGCCATATGGCCGGGGCGCGGCGGCCGTTACATGTCTTGTGCGGGGGCGCAGTATTACCTAACAAGGGCGGACGAGTAGCCGCAGGCGAGCCGGCGGCCACAGCAAGGATCGCAGCCACAGATGTCCACCCGAACGGACAGTGCGCCGAGCCCGACGGTTCGCACGCGCGACGAGCTGATCCAGTGGATTGCGCAGGGCTCCAAGCCCCCGGAGCGCTGGCGTATTGGCACGGAGCATGAAAAGTTCCTGTTCCACACCGACACGCTGCGCCCGGTCGCCTACGACGGGCCGCGCGGCGTGCGGGCGCTGATGCAGGCGCTGATCTCCCGCTTCGGCTGGCAGCCGATTGCGGAGGGCGGCAACATCATCGCCCTGAGCCGCGGGGAGGGCGCTGCCGGATCAACCGTATCGCTCGAGCCAGGGGGCCAATTCGAGCTCTCCGGCGCGCCGCTTTCCAACGTGCACGCGACCGGGGAGGAGACGCGTGAGCATCTCGACCAGGTGATGGCCGCCGGCACGCCGCTCGGAATCGGTTTTCTCGGGATCGGCTTCTCGCCGAAGTGGACGCTCGCCGAGACGCCGGTCATGCCCAAGGAGCGCTACGGCATCATGCGGCGCTACATGCCGCTGGTGGGCACGCGCGGCCTCGACATGATGTTTCGCACCTCGACCATCCAGGTCAACCTCGACTTCGCAAGCGAGGCGGACATGGTCAAGAAGTTCCGCGTCGCACTGGCATTGCAGCCGATTGCCACGGCCATCTTCGCGAGCTCGCCGTTCACCGAAGACAAGCCCAACGGCCTGCTCTCCATGCGCAGCGAGATTTGGCGCAACACCGACGCCGCGCGCACGGGCATGCTGCCCTTCGTGTTCGAATCGGGCATGGGCTTTGAGCGCTACGTCGACTATGCGCTCAGCGTACCGATGTACTTCGCCTACCGTGGCGGACGCTATGTCGACGTTGCCGGCGCCTCGTTCCGCGACTTCCTCGCCGGCAAGCTGGCGAAGCTGCCAGGCGAGCTGCCGACGCTGGACGACTGGTCGGATCACCTGACGACGCTGTTTCCGGAGGTGCGCCTCAAGCGCTTCCTGGAAATGCGCGGGGCGGACGGCGGTCGCTGGCGGCGCATCTGCGCCGTGCCGGCCCTGTGGACCGGGGTGCTGTACGATGCGGATGCGCTCGATGGCGCTTGGGATCTGATCAAGGACTGGAGCGCCGAAGAGCGCCAGCAGCTGCGCGACGCCGTGCCCAGGACCGCGCTCGCCACGCCGTTCCGCGGCGGCAGCGTGCTGGAGCTCGCCCGGCAGCTGTGTCAGCTCGCGCGCGCAGGGCTCAAGCGGCGCGCGGTGCGCAACGCCCGCGGCCAGGACGAGGCGGTGTTCCTCGAGCCGGTCGAGGAGATCCTGCGCGAGGGACGCACGGTGGCCGAAGAGATGCTGGCGCGCTACCGGCAGGAATGGGGTGGCAGCACAGACCCGCTGTTTCGCGAGTACGCGTTCTGAGCCGCCAAGCGAACCGCGAACGATGCGGGCGACCTTGGCGTGCCCGCTCGCCGCGGTAAAGCGCGCATTCACGCTCCGTTCAGGCTTTGCCCCGTAGCACTGGTTTGGCTCGCTCGCCGCATGCGGTTGCGTATCTGAAGGCAGCGGTGTTGGGCATAGCTCGGCCAGGAGCGTCACCTTCGTGATCCGTCACAGGTTCATCTCGCCCGCCACTGCCTGTGCCGTGTTTCTCGCCGCCCTCGGCTTTTTTTCGCTGCCGCCTGCCACCGCTCGCGCACAGACTGCCTGTTCCAGCGGCTGCAAGGCGGCCTACGGCAACTGCTATAAGTCCACGCACGATCGCGGCAAGTGCCTGGGGCAGCTACAACACTGCTTGGAGGGCTGCATCCGCGGCAGGCGCTGGCACTCCGCCGCACACCTCCTGCAGCCGCTGACGCGCACACCCCCGGGGCGCTAGCAAGCGCTTCCGCACACCTGCGCCACCCGAGCCTGCGCCATCCAAGTTGCCGGCTCGCGGCCCGTGCGGGGAGGCGTGCGGGGAGGCGTGCGGGGAGGCGCGCGCGTGCGGCGGTGCCGGGAGATGGCGGCGCACGCCGATCCGAGATATATCAGGCCAAGCACCGGGCCTTGCCGCCCGGATGCCGCAGAAAATGCGCAGTGTGCGGGAGCCAAGCCCATGGCATCGCTGGTGCTGCCGGAGCCCGACCGGTCAATCCTCTCGCGGCGCGAGGCGATCGTCGCGGACCTGCGCCGGCTGCTCGGACCGGATGCCGTGGTGATCGCCGACGAGGACGGCCGCCGCGCCTATGAAACGGATGCGCTGACTGCCTACCGCCGCCTGCCGCTGGCGGTCGCACTTCCCTCCTCGACCGCCGAGGTGTCGCGCCTGCTGCGCTATTGCCACAGCAACGCGATCAAGGTTGTTGCCCGCGGCGCCGGCACCTCGCTGAGCGGGGGCGCACTTCCCTCCGAGGACGCGATTGTCATCGCCGTGTCACGCATGAAGCGGGTGCTCGATATCGACTACATGAACCGCGTGGCGCGCGTCGAGACCGGCATCACCAACCTTGCCATCAGCGACGCGGTTGCGGCGCAAGGCTTCTTCTACGCGCCCGATCCGTCGAGCCAGCTCGCCTGCACCCTTGCCGGCAACATCGGCATGAACTCCGGCGGAGCGCACTGCTTGAAATATGGGGTGACCACCAACAACGTGCTCGGCCTGAAGCTGGTGCTGATGGATGGCGACGTCGTCGATATCGGCGGCGCACACCTCGATGCGCCTGGCTACGACCTGCTGGGACTGGCCATCGGCTCGGAGGGGCAATTCGGCATTGCCACCGAGGCAAGCGTGCGCATCCTGCGTTCCGCGGAGGGTGCGCGCCCGGTCCTGCTCGGCTTCGATTCGAGCGAGGCGGCCGGCCAGTGCGTATCGGCGATCATCGCCGCCGGCGTCATTCCCGTGGCCATCGAGTTCGTGGATCGGCCCGCGATCCACGTGTGCGAGGCTTTCGCCAAGGCCGGCTACCCGCTCGAGGTCG
>JBPYEF010000244.1:0-4353 GCA_051985875.1 Hyphomicrobiaceae bacterium | reverse complement strand
CTCGCGCCGGGGGTGCCGATCATCGCTCCCGCCCCGCATTGGATCGTGCCGATGGCCAGGGCCGCCGGCGTTCCGATCATCGGTGATATAGAATTGTTCTGCCGCGAGCGCGCACGCCACTGCCCCGAGGCGCCGCTCATTGCCATCACCGGCACCAACGGCAAGTCGACGACGACGGCGCTGATCGCCCACCTGCTGCGCGCCGCCGGCAGGGACGTGCAGCTCGGCGGCAACATCGGCACCGCGGTGCTGGCACTCGAGCCGCCTCGGGCAGACCGCACGCACGTGCTCGAGATCTCCTCGTTCCAGATCGAGTTGACGCCTTCGTTGCGGCCGAGCATCGGCGTGCTGCTGAACATCACTCCCGACCATCTCGATCGCCACGGCTCGATGCAAGCGTACGCCGGCCTGAAGGCGCGCCTGGTTGCGGCCGCGAGCTTAGCGATCGTCGGCACCGACGACGACTGGTGCGCAGACATCGCCACACGACTGCTCGCCCAAGGCCGCCGGGTCGAACTGGTGTCGGCCCGTTCCGGCCCGCCGAACGGCTGGTTTGCGGACGGCACGCGCCTGATCGCGGCAGCGCCCTGGACGGGGCCTGCCGGTGCCTTCGCCGATCTGGCGGGCATTCCATCCCTGCGCGGGCAGCACAACATTCAGAACGCCCTAGCCGCCAGTGCGGCGGCGCTGGCCGGGGGCGCTTCCCTCGATGCGGTTGGGGCAGCGCTGGCGACTTTTCCCGGACTGCCACACCGTCTTGAAGAAGTCGGGCGTCTCGGCCGGGTGCTGTTCGTCAACGACAGCAAGGCGACCAACGCCGACAGTACAGCGACCGCCCTTGCCGCCTTTGACCGCGACATTTTCCTCATTCTTGGCGGCAGGCCGAAGGCGGGCGGCATCGCGACGCTGGTTCCCCACTACCGGCGCATCGCCAAAGCCTACCTGATCGGTGAAGCAGCCGAGGCGTTTGCCGCGAGCCTGCAGGACAAGGTCGCTTTCGAACGCACGGGCACGCTCGAGGCAGCGCTCGCCGCTGCCATGCGCGATGCCACCGCGCAAGGCGGTCCGCACTGCGCCCACCCGGTCATCCTGCTCTCGCCGGCCTGCGCCTCCTACGACCAGTTCGCCAACTTCGAGGCCCGCGGGGACGCCTTCCGTTCCTTGGTGCGATCCCTTGCCGGCATTCAGCACTAGAGGCAAGCGCGCCATTGGGCCAAGGGAGCGCGCGCGCTCCGCGCAGCGCGCAGGGGGGAGCATGCAGGTTCGGCGGCGATCGGGCACGGCGTGCGGGAGCTGCAGGTGAGACTGTCTCGCGCCGAGCGCAGCGTGCTCTCCGAATGGTGGTTTACCGTCGACCGTGTGCTGCTCGGCGCGATCCTGGGCATCATCGCCGTCGGCGTACTGCTGTCGCTGGCCGCCAGCCCGGCAATTGCCATCAAGCGTGGACTGCCGATGTATTACTTCAGCGAACGCCACCTGGTGTTCGCCCTCCTCAGTGCCGCGGTTTTGTTCGCGGTGTCGCTATCGACGCCGCCCACCGTGCGCCGTCTCGCGCTCGCCGTCTTTCTCCTGGCCACGGCGCTGATGCTGGTCGTTGCCTTGACCGGTGTCGAGGTCAAAGGCGCACGGCGCTGGCTGCTGCTGGCCGGCTATTCGCTGCAACCTTCGGAGTTCGCCAAGCCTGCCTTCGTCGTACTCAGCGCCTGGTTGCTCGCCGAAGCCGAGCGCCGCCCGGACATGCCGGCGGCGACCCTTGCCACCATCATCTATCTGCTGTTCGCAGCGCTGCTGCTCGGCGAACCGGACGTCGGCCAGACGCTGCTCGTCACCCTGCTCGCGGCGGCGCTATTCCTGTTGGCCGGGCGAACGTTGTGGTTCCTGGCGTTGGCGGGGACCCTACCGGCGGTGCTGCTGTTCGCGCACACCCACAGCGCCTACGTTCGCCTCCGGCTCGACCGCTTTCTGCACCCCGAAAGCGGCGAGGGCTTCCAGACCGAGCGGGCGCTGCAGTCGTTCATCGAAGGCGGCTTCTTCGGCAAGGGGCCGGGCGAGGGTACGATCAAGACCGTGCTTCCCGATGCGCACACCGATTTCATATTCGCGGTGATCGCCGAGGAGTACGGGGTGTGCGCCTGTCTTCTCCTCGTTGCGCTGTTCGCGCTGATCGCATTCCGCGTCCTGTGCCGCCAGCTCGATCGGCCAGACGCCTTCACCCGCCTTGCCGCCGCCGGACTGACGCTGCTGATAACGCTGCAGGCGATGATCAACATCGCCGTCAACATCGGCCTGCTGCCCGCCAAGGGCATAACCCTTCCCTTCATCTCCAGCGGCGGCTCGTCGATGCTCGCAACCGGTTTCGGCGCCGGCATGCTGCTGGCCCTGACGCGGCGCCGACCCGACCCGGCGCGCGTCACAAAACCAGGATTTTCCGCTAATCTGCCGGCGTAAGCCGACAACAGGGGCGGGCCATAGTGGCCACCACAAGGGGATCGCGGCGGCCGTGGGCGCGAGATCTGTAATGCTGGCGGCCGGTGGCACCGGCGGGCACCTGTTTCCTGCCTTGGCGCTCGCTCAGGAGCTGCGCCGGCGCGCGATCGCCGTCGATCTGGTCACGGACATGCGCGCCGCCCGCTTTGGCGAAGAGTTCCCGGCGCGGGCGATTTATCGGGTACCCTCGGCGACGTTCGCCGGGCGCTCGCCGATCGCCGCCGCACGCACCGTGTGGATGCTGACGCGCGGCATCGCCGCGGCGCTTCGGCTGCTCGGCGAGGTCAAGCCGCATGCCGTGCTGGGGTTTGGCGGCTACCCGGCCTTTCCACCCCTTGTCGCGGCCCGGCTGCGACGCATTCCCACCGCCCTGCACGAGCAGAACGCGGTGCTCGGTCGTGCCAACCGCATGCTGGCGGGGTCGGTGACCGCCGTCGCCACCTCCTTCGCCGAGACGCGCTATCTGCACGGCAAGGCAAGAGCGCGCATGCGACTCACGGGCAATCCCGTGCGCGATGCCGTACTCGCCTGGTCGCAACGCGCCTACGCGGCACCGGGACCGGATGGCCCGTTCTCGCTGCTGGTGTTCGGCGGCAGCCAGGGCGCCAGCTTCTTTTCCGATATCCTGCCCCCGGCGCTGGCACTGCTCTCACCGGAGCTGCGCGAAAGCCTGTTCATCGTGCAGCAGTGTCGGCAGGAGGATCTCGCGCGCGTCGAAGCGGCATACCGATCGCAGGGCATCCGCTCCCACTTGGCAACCTTCTTTGCCAACCTGCCCGAGGAAATGGCCAAGGCGCACCTGGTGATCGGCCGCGCCGGCGCCTCGACCACCGCTGAGCTCACGGTCATCGGCCGCCCGGCGATCCTCGTGCCACTGCCGCACGCGCTCGACGACGATCAACTGCAAAACGCCTCGCACCTCGCCGAGGCGGGCGGCGCCTGGTGCATGCCCCAGCACGAGCTCAACCCCGAGCGCCTGGCCAGCGCCATCGAGCGTCTGCTCGCATCTCCCGGGTTGCTGATGCAGGCTGCGGCAGCTGCCAAGCGCCTGGGGCGGCCGGACGCGGTCCTCGCGCTGGCGGACCTTGTCGAGGAGCTGGTAGGCAGCAGGGAAAAAAGCGCGTAAACGCATACCGCGCGGCGGGGCGGGGACCGGGGCGACGCGGCGCCGGAGGAAGTTGCGCGCGCAGCGCGGTCACGCAACAACGGGCAGCGCAGAACGGGATTAGCCGAGCGGCCCGCCCGACAACGACGTGGCTGCAAACACCCGTACGGCATGGCAGGACCGGGGAGGCGACCAACGCATGCAAATGCCTGGCGAGATGGGGCCCCTGCACATCCTCGGTATCGGTGGCATCGGCATGAGCGCCATTGCCGAGATCCTGCACGCCAAGGGTTACACCGTGCAGGGCAGCGACCAGAAGGAGAGCGCCAACGTCGGCCGCCTGCGTGCCAAGGGCATCCGCGTGTTCATTGGCCACGACGCGATCAACCTCCTGGGTGCGCGCTACGTCGTCGTCTCCAGTGCCGTAAAGGACGACAATCCGGAGTTGCAGGCGGCGCGCGACCGCGGCTACCCGATCATCCGCCGCGCCGAGATGTTGGCGGAACTGATGCGCCTTTACGCCACCGTTTCCGTGACGGGAACGCACGGCAAGACGACGACCACCTCGCTCATCGCCCACACCTTCGTCGCGGCCGGCCTCGACCCGACCGTGATCACCGGAGGCATCATCAATGCGTGGGGATCCAATGCGCGGCTCGGGCAGGGCAAGTGGATGGTCGTCGAGGCCGATGAGTCCGACGGTACCTTCATCAAGATTCCGACCCAGATCGGCATCGTCACCAACATCGACCCCGAGCACC
>JBPYEF010000243.1:0-10569 GCA_051985875.1 Hyphomicrobiaceae bacterium | reverse complement strand
CCTCGGCAGGGCTCTATACGTTCTTCCGCGAGCAGCGGCTCCGGCGCCTGTACGCGCCGATACGGCATTGAGGAGGAGGACGCATGCAGCCGAAACTGATCGTCGTTCCGCCGTCGGCGGAGGTCGGGGGGATCGCTCGCGACATGGCGCCGGCCGGATTTGAGCTGGTGCTGGCGCAGCCCGGCAGCGCGGAGCTCGAGGCGGCGCTGCCCACGGTCGAATACGTGGTTTGTTACCCGAGCCTGCCGATGCACGACGCCTTCTACCGGGCGGCGCCGCGCCTCAGGCTCGTGCAGGTGCTGAGCGCCGGCTACGATGCCGTCGACCTGGAGGCGGCGCGGCGCGCCGGAGTGCCGGTGGCCAACAACGGCGGCGCCAATGCCGTCGCCGTGGCCGAGCATGCGCTGATGTTGATGCTCGCCGTGTCGCGAAGGCTCATCTGGCAGCACGCGAGCGTCGCCGGCGGTCGCTGGCGCGGCAATGGCCCGGCGCCGCGCATTTACGAGCTGAGCAACAAGGCGCTCGGCATCATTGGCCTTGGCACGATCGGCAAGAAGGTCGCGCGGCTGGCGCAGGCCTTTGCCATGCGCGTTGCCTACTACGACATCGCGCGCCTCGCCGAGGACGACGAGGACGGGCTAGGTGTGCGTTTTCGCTTGCTGCGCGAGCTGCTGAGCAGCTCGGACATCGTCTCCCTGCACGTGCCGCTCGATCGCTCGACGCGCGGGATGATCGGTGCACGCGAGCTCGCGCTGATGAAGCCGGGCGCCATTCTGATCAACACCTCGCGCGGGCCGGTGGTCGAGGAGCGCGCGCTGCATGCCGCGTTGAGCGGCGGGCGGCTGTTCGGGGCCGGCCTCGATGTGTTCGATCCCGAGCCGCCGCACTCCGGCAACCCGCTGCTGAAGCTCGACAATGTGGTGCTGACCGCACACTTTGCCGGGCCGACGTGGGACAACCACGTGGCGCGCTTTCGCAACGCATTCGACAACGTGGAGCGCGTGGCGCGCGGCGAGCGGCCGCTGTGGATCGTCTCGGAGGCGTGCTGACGGCGGCCGAGCCTGCGCGAGCGCCGGCGGGCATTGCCCGCCGCACGCCGCGATGCCGGCGGCTCAGGCGTTGGGTCCGCGGTCCATCGACACCGGCTGCCAGCGACGCAGCGCAGTGCCGGGCAGGACGGTCGGATTGACACACGACATCGGCCAGCGGCCGCTGAGCACGAGCGCGAGCTCCTGCCCGACGCGCCGCTTGCGCGCGGGGTCGAAGCGCGCGGAAGCGGAGGCGTTGTGCGGGGAAAGCACGACGTGCGGCATCTTGAGCAGGGGATTGTCGGGTCGCGGCGGCTCGACCGCCAGGACGTCGAGGCCGGCGCCGGCAATCCATTTCTCCTGCAGCGCCTTGATCAGCGCCGCTTCGACCACCGTCGGCCCGCGGCCGGTGTTGATAAAGATGGCGTTGCGCTTCATCTGCCGAAAATGCCGCTCGCCGAGGAAGCCGACGGCCTCCGGCGTCGCCGGCAGGTGCATGGAGATGAAATCGGACCGCTGCAGCAGGTCCGCGAGGCTCGCCGGCTCGACCCCGCGGGCAGCAATGGCGAGCTCGTCGAGAAATGGGTCGAAGGCGATGAGGTGCAGCTTGAATGCCCGGGCGCGCTCGGCGACCGCGCGGGCGACCCGCCCGAAGGCAATGAAGCCGAGCGTCTGGCCCATCAGCCGGGGAACCTGCAGCAGTTGCGGCCGGCCCTCTGCCCAGCGGCCCTCGCGCACCATGCGATCCTGTTCGATCGCGCGGCGGTGCGTGGCGAGCAGCAGCATCATCGCGTGGTCGGCAACCTCCTCGATGAAGGTATCGGGACAATTGGTGACGGGAATGCCCTTCTCGGTCGCCGCGGCCACGTCGACGTAGTCGACGCCGACGGTTCCAAGAGCGATCAGCCGACATTTGTCGAGCGCGGCGATCATGCGCCGCGTGAACTTCATGCCCTTGGCGTACACCGCGTCGGCATCCTTGGCCGCGGCGATGAAGCTCTCCTCGTTGGTTGCACATTCGTTGATCTCGACGTCGAGGCCCTCGAGCGCCTCCATTTCGAAGCTGTAGCCGCTGCCGCTGTTGCTGAATGATGCGCCGGCGGGCGTGAGGACGCGGAATTTGGGCATCGGTTCGATCCTGCTGCTGGCCGTCGCGACGGCGGCTGGTTCAAGGATGGGGCGGCAATCCTAGTACGCTTTGCCGCTGCGAGTAAGCGACCCTGCAGGCGTACGCCACCGGCGACGCGCACCGGGCAGGGACATCGTCGGGCCCGCGCGCCAGCCGGCTTCATCGCCCGCGCGTGCACGCGCGGCAATGGGCATCCCGCAGCACTGCCGTGAGTTGCAGCCGGCGGTGTGCTATGGGTTGCCGGGCCAGCCCGACTGCTAACAACCCGGAGGTCAGCCCATGGAAATGCGCATGAACGGACGCAACGCGCTCGTCACCGGCGGCAGCCTAGGCATCGGCCGCGCCATTGCCGAGCATTTCGCACGCTGTGGTGCGAACGTGGCGATTGTCGCCAGGGGCGCCGCCGCGCTGGCGCGCGCCAAGGCCGAGATCGCCGCCGTTGCGCCGGGCAAGGTGGTCGACGTCGCGGCGGACGTCGCGACCGCCGATGGTTGTCGCCACGCCTTCGAGGCAGCGCAGGGTGCGCTCGGCCCGCTCGATGTGCTCGTCAACAATGCCGGAACCTCGCAGCGCGGCGCCTTCAGCTCGGTCAGCGACGAGATCTGGCAGCATGACATCGATCTCAAGCTGTTTGCGGCCATCAGGCTGTGCCGCCTCGCCCTGCCCGGCATGCAGCAACGCAAGTGGGGACGGATCATCAACGTTCTGAACACCGGGGCGAAGGCGCCGGGCGCAGCGAGCGCGCCGACCTCGGTGACGCGGGCCGCCGGCATGGCTTTGACCAAAGTGCTCGCCGCCGAGGGAGCGGCGCACAACGTGCTCGTCAACGCCGTGCTGGTCGGCCGCATTGCCAGCGACCAGTGGGTGCGGCGGCACGCGGCCGAGAACAAGGGCCGCTCGCTCGAGGCGTTCTATGCGGATATGGGCCGCGGCATTCCAATCGGACGCATCGGCACGGCGGAGGAGTTCGCCAACATGGTCCTGTTTCTCGCCTCCGACGCCGGTTCCTACGTCACCGGCACGGCGATCAACATCGATGGCGGCCTGACCCCGGTTGTGTGAGCCCAATTCTCTGGGCCCAATTCTCTGGGCCCAATTCTCTGCGCCCGCTTGCCTGAGCCCGCGGCAGGTCGGCGCGATGCCCGGCACGGCCAGCGCCGGACGCGGTGTGGCCTGCGCGGGCCAGGCGGGCCAAGCGGGTCAGCGGCCACCGCGACGCACGCGGCGGCAGGGACGCAAGCGCCCAGGGACAAGAGCCAGGGAGGAGTGACCATGCAGCGATGGGCGAGGCCGAGGGCACAATCGCGGCGGGGCCGTGGCAGCGGCCCGGCCGTCGCTGCGCGGCGCGCGAGCGGCTGGCGGGAACTCGCCGAGGAGGCGCTCCATGTCGCTGCCTGAGCCTTCCTTCCCCTCCACGGGAGGAGACGCCAACATACGCGCGATGCTCGTTGCCGGCGTACGCACCGTGCTGCTGAACCGGCCAAGCAAGCGCAACGCGCTCACGCGCGCGATGATCGCCGAGCTCGAAGCGGCCTTCGCGCATCCGCCCACAGCCGACGAGCGCCTGGCGGTGATCCGGGCCGAGGGAAGCGTCTTCTGCGCGGGCCTCGATCTCAAGGACCGCTCCGAGCACTTCCGTGGCGCCTCGCCCATCGAGCACATGCTGCAGACCATCGAACACTACCCGTTGCCGGTGGTTGCCGTCGTGCAGGGCGATGCCTTCGCCGGCGGCAATGAGCTGGCGCTGCATTGCGACCTCGTTGTCGCCAGCGCGGCGGCGCGCTTTGCCATGCCGCTTGCCCAGATTGGGTTGGCGCCGAGCTGGTTGCTGGTCAAAAAGCTGCTCGAGGCCGCCGGACCGGTGACGACGCGGCGACTGTTGCTGCTTGGCGACCCGCTGCCCGCGCGGCGTCTGTACGAGCTCGGTATCATCTCTCACCTCGCCGAGCCGCAGGATCTTGAGCGCACGGCCGAGGAGGTGATCGCGCGCCTGGCGGGGAATGCGCCGCTCGCGCTGCGGGCGATGAAGGCCCTGCTGCTGCGCGAGATGGCGTTTCGCGAGCAGATCCCACACGCGGACGTGGACCTGCGCGTTGAAGACGTGCGCCGGTCGCGCGATGCCCAGGAGGGCATGGCCGCGCGCCTGGCGCGGCGCCGGCCGACCTTTACCGGGAGCTAGCCGTGGCGATCCGTATGAGCAAGCCGTGGAGCGCACTGACCACCGAGGCGGTGAAGGCGGTGCCGGGTCAGCTCGGCGTCTACCAGCTGGCCGATGCGGATGAGCGCATCGTGTGCATCGGCTTTGCCGGCGGCCGGAGCCCGTTCGGCTTGCGCGGCGAGTTGCAAGGCGCGCTCGCCCAGCGGCCATTTGCAGCCGCGCTTTTCCGCTACGAGGTCAACCAACAGTACACGACGCGCTTCAACGAGCTGCTGATGCTGCACGTTGCCGACCACGGCATGCTGCCGCCCGCCAACCGCGCCGCGCCGCCGGTGCGTCTTGGACGCCTCAGTCCGCTGTAAAGCACCGGGAAGCGCCGCCGCCATCGCCGACGTCAAGGAATGCGCACATGGACCTCGAGCCAACCGAACAGCAGCGCCAGATCGTCGCCGTCGTGCGCCGCTTCGTACGCGAGCAGATCGTGCCACTGGAGTTGCGGCTCGATCCCGATGCCAGCGAGTTGCCGCCCGAGGAATTCGCGCGCCTTTCCGGGATGGTCCGCGAAATGGGTTTCTGGGGCCTCGATATTCCCGCGGAATACGGCGGCGCCGGTGTCGATCTGGTCACGCGCACCCTGATGGCCGTGGAAATGGCGCAGCATCGCGCCGGACTCTATGCGCCCTGCTACGGGGTGTTCGGTTCGGCCGGACTTGCACAGCTGTTCGAGGCGACCGAGGAGCAAAAGCAGCGTTATCTGCATCCGATGCTGCGCGGGGAAAAGCGCGGCTTCTTTGCCTTGACGGAGCCGTCCGGTGGCAGCGATCCGGCGCGCGCCATTCGCACGCGCGCGGTCAGAGATGGCGACGACTGGATCATCAACGGCTCGAAGGTATTCATCTCCGGCGCCGATCGCGCCGACTTCGGGCTGGTGTTTGCCCGAACCGATGCGAGCAAGGGCCGGGGCGGCATCACCTGCTTCATCGTCGACACCGACCTGAAGGGATTTCATGTGCGCCGCATCGTGCACACCCTGCGCTCGTCGCACTATGCGACCGAATTGCAGTTTGAGGACATGCGCGTGCCGCACGCCAACGTGCTGGGCGAGGTCAACAAGGGCTTTGCCATCGCCAACGATCGGCTCTCGCGCCAGCGCATCCCCTATGCGGCCGCGTGCATCGGCGTGGCGGTGAAGGCCCAGGAAATGGCCATCGCCTATGCCAAGCAGCGCGAGACCTTCGGCGCAGCGCTGGCCACCCGGCAGGCCGTGCAGTGGATGATCGTCGACAATGAGATCGATATTCGCACGAGCCTGTGGCTGACGCTCGCCGCGGCCCACAAGGCCGAGCGCGGCGAGCCGTATCGCATGGAGGCGGGCATGGCCAAGCTTGTTGCCAGCGAGGCCGGTGGGCGCGTGGTCGACCGCGCCATGCAGATCCATGGCGGCTATGGCATGAGCAAGGATCTGCCGTTCGAGCGCTGGTACCGCGAGATGCGCATTCGCCGTGTCGGCGAGGGGCCGAACGAGGTGCAGCGCCACGTCATTGCGCGCGATCTGCTGGGCACACGCCTGACCTGATCAGGCGGTCCCGCGCTAGCCCTGCACGTGCACGCTCGGCTTGCGCCGCGGCGGCGGCGCTGCCGCCCTGCACCGCCGGCCACGCGCACCCTTCTCGTGCCGCAAGGCCGACGGCACCGACGCGATGCGCACCGGGTCACAACTCGCGCAGGGCGTTGAATTGCGCCACGTAGCCCGAGGCGTCGATGCGTGCGGCGACCAGCGTGGTGCGCCGGGTCTTGACCGCCGCGGCGAGGGCGGCAGCGAGATCGCGTTCGTTGTCGACCACACAGGCGTCGGCGCCGAACGCCGGCCCGAGCTTCTCCCAATCGACGCCGCCGAGTCCGACCCCGTGCAGCGGCAATCGCTTGATCTCCTGCTTGACGCGGATCAGGCCGATTTCCGCGTCATCGAACACCAGCACGATGATTGGCAGCCCTTCCTGGCGCGCCGTCTGCAGTTCGGCGAGCGCCATCAGGCAGCCGCCATCCCCGGTGAAGGCGACCACCGTGCGGTCCGGGTAGGCCAGGCGCGCGGCCAACGCACCGGGAATGGCGTAGCCCATCGACCCGAGGCCATTGGAGGTTAGGAATTCGCGGGGGCCGTAACTCTGCCATTTCTGCACGACAAGCAGCCGGCTCGCACCGGCGTCGCAGGTGGCGATGGTGTCCCGCGGCAGCACCGCCCGCGCCACCTCCACCGCCCGCTGCGGGGAAAGTCCCGAGCTCGGCGTCGCCAGCGCATCGCGCACCTGCTCTCGGAAACGGCGCGCCGCCTGCTCGCCCCAGCCGGTGCCCTGCGGGACCCATTGCGCCAGCCCCGCGAGCAGCGACTTGAGGTCGGCGACGATCTCGGGATCTGCCGGGACCAGTGCATCGACGCTCGGTGTGGACGACAGCGCGATCACCGGTAGCCGGTACGGCCACGGCTTCGGCTGCAGCTCGACCGCGTCGAGCCCGACGGTGATGATCAGATCCGCGGCGGCGACCAGTTCACGCTCGATCAGCCCGCCGATGATACACCCGGCGCGCAGGGCGTGATCCTCGGGGATCACGCCCTTGCACTTGGCCGTGGTGAGCACCGGTGCTCCGAGCCGCTCGGCCAGCTGCACCAGGGCGCCGCTGGCCTTTGCCCACAGCACACCCAATCCTGCGATCAAAATCGGCCGCCTGGCATTGCCGAGCCGGTCGAGCACCGGCTTCAGGTCGGCGCGGTCGGGGCGCGGCGCGAGGATGTTCGGGGCGAGCGGGGCCTCGGCCGCCGCCGCGCCTGCAGCGCGCGTGGTCTCGCTCTGTGGCAGTTCGAAGTGTACGGGTCCCGGCGGCGTCGTCGTCGCTTCGCGCAGCGCGCGCCGCACCTGCTGGCGCACGCTCGCGGCGTCGATCGTCGTGCCCCATTTCACCAGCGGCGCGTAGAGCGCGAGCTGATCGATGCGCTGGCGCAGTCCCGTTGTGTAGGTCGGGCGCGAATAGGCGTCGGTAATGGCGATCAGCGGCGCGCGGTCGAGGTAGGCATGGGCGATGCCGTTGACCATGTTGGCGGCGCCGGGTCCGCGCGTGGAGAGGCACACGCCCGGGCTGCCGGTGATCTCGCCCCACGTCGCCGCCAGCATCGCGCCCGCCGCTTCCTGCTTGATCAGAAGAAAGCGCATCTGGCGCTGGCGGCAGGCCTCCATCAGCTCAACCGACTCGCCCCCGGGATGCCCCACCAGGAACGGCGTGCCCGCTTGCTCGAATGCGGCGGCAAGTACCTCAACCGTGCTCGTCACTGCACGCCTCGCTGTTCGCGTATGTTCGCCGCAAGGATATACCTGCGCCGCCGACCACGCGAGCCCGGCGCACGGCGGCGTGCCTCAGCGTGGCGCTCAGCGCCGCGCATGTTGTGCACTGCCGCCGCCGCGCGCTTGCCGCTATCTCTGAACGGCGTGCGTGCGCATGCAAGGCCCGCGGCTTTCTCCCACGCGCCCCTCGCTTTGCCTGCCGTACGGAGGTACGCGCGGGGTTCGGCGCCGTGGTTCGCGTCGCGCCATGCGTGCTGTTGCCCCGACCCTCGAGGTCACTGCCCCACGCGTTGCGGCCGCTGCTCTCCGGGCTGCTGCGCGATGGCAGCGGAAACTATGGCATCGTCGTTCTACCGTGCCGTCGGCCACCGCAGCAAAAACTCCGCAACGCCCGATCGGGCGTTGCGTCCGCAGGCCGTGCGGGCGATGCTGTGCGCAGCGGCAGGGACAAGGGGGTGGCATGACGGAGGAGGCACTTGCGCGGCTGAGCGCGGTCGAGCTGCGGCACCGCATTGCCAACAGGGAAATCTCTCCCGTCGAAGTGCTGGAGGCGTGCATTGCGCGCATCACCGCACTCAACCCCGCGGTCAACGCGCTAGCCGCCACCGATTTCGTGCGGGCACGGGCCGTGGCGCAGGACGCGGAGCGGGCGGTGCTGCGCGGCGAAACGCTCGCGCCATTGCACGGCCTGCCGATCGCCATCAAGGACCTAGAGGAGACCGCAGGATTGCTGACCACCTACGGTTCGCCCCTGCACCGGGACTTTCTACCCGAACGCGACGCGGCGATGGTCGCCCTGGTGCGCAAGGCCGGCGCGGTGATCGTCGCCAAGACCAACGTGCCGGAGTTCGGCGCCGGTGCGAACACGCGCAATTCGGTGTGGGGCGCCACCGGCAATCCCTTCGACCCCAGCCTGATCGCCGGCGGATCCTCGGGCGGGTCGGCGGTGGCGCTGGCGTGCGACATGCTGCCCCTCGCCACCGGTTCGGACACCGGTGGATCGCTGCGCATTCCCGCGGCCATGTGCGGCGTTGTCGGGTTCCGACCTTCGCCGGGCCTGGTGCCCATGGACAAGCGCGCGCTCGGCTGGTCGCCAATCTCCGTGCTCGGTCCGATGGGGCGCACCGTTGCGGATGTGCGACTGCTGTTCTCCGCGCAGCTCGCCGTCGATCCGCGCGAGCCGCTCGCTTACCCGTTGCCGCCCGCCGAAATCACCCAGGCACGTCCCGTCGACCTCGGCCGGTTGCGGGTTGCATGGACCACCGACTTCGGCCAATGCCCGGTCTCTGCGGCGATCCGCACCGTCATGCGCGGGAAGATCGCAGCGCTGCGCCATCTGTTCCGGACGTGCGAAGAAGTCGCCTTCGACTTTGGCGAGGCCGACAGGTGCTTCGATGTCGTGCGGGCGCAGAACTTCCTGACGCGGCATCAGTCTGCCTACGCCAAAGACCCGCTGTCGCTCGGGGCCAATGTGCGCTCCAACTACGAGCTAGGCACCCGCATGAGCCTCGCCGACGCGGCCTGGGCGCACGCCGAGCAGACGCGCATTTTTCGACGCTTCCAGGCGTATTGGCGCGATTGCGACCTCGTGCTCGCGCCCACCACGCCGGTTTCTCCATTCCCTTGGCACGAGCCTTACCTCAAAGAGATCGATGGTAAGGCACTGACCAGCTACTACCACTGGCTCGCGCTCACCTACTACATCACCCTCGTCACCAATCCGGCGATCGCGCTCCCCTGCGGTCTCGACCACCTGGGCATGCCGTTTGGGCTGCAGGTGATCGGCCGCTTCCGGGGCGATGCCGAGCTGCTCGACGTCGCCGAAGCACTGGAGCAGGCCTGCGCGCATATCACCGAGCTAGCTCGGCCGTCGCCCGACACGGCGCAATTGCGCCTGCCCCACCCCGAGTTGAGGGCGATTGTCACCGACCCGCCGCAGCAAGCCCAATCCGCCTGATCGTGCCAGCAAGCGAGGAGTAAAGGTCCATGCACGGCAAACGTCCGACGGTCTCCTCCCTGCACGGCGTCGTCGCCGCGGCCCATCCGTTGGCCGCGCAGGCCGGGGCGAAGCTGCTTGGCTCCGGCGGCAACGCCTTCGATGCCGCGGCGGCGACGGCGGCGGCGCTCAACGTCGTCGAGCCGTTTATGTCGGGACTGGCCGGCCTCGGCTACGCCACGTGCTACATCGCCGCGCAGCGCCGCGTCCGAGTTCTCGATTTCGTGCCGCCGGTTCCAGCCCAGTTGCCCGTCGCGCGCTTGCGGCGGCGGGAGCAGCTGCAGCGCGGACCGCTGTCGGTCGCCACCCCCGGCAATCTTGCCGGCTGGGCGGAGCTGGTACGTGCCCACGGCCGCAAGTCGCTGGCGGAGGTCCTGCAGCCGGCGATTCGTCTGGCCAGCGACGGTTTTGGCCTCGCCGAGTTCGGTGTCGCCGAGTTCAACGAGCAGATGCCGTTGCTGAAGGAGCATCCCCAGCTGTTCGACGCATGGGCGAGCAACTACGCTTGCGCATCCGGCCCAATGACGCTCGGGCGGATCGTTCGCCAGCCGCAGCTGGCGCGCACGCTCGAGAGACTGGCCGCAGACGGGCAAGGCTACCTCTACGAGGGCGAACTCGGCGCGGCAATCGTCGCGCATCTTTCCAAGCTTGGCGGTTGCCTCAGCTGCGCAGACCTCGCGGCCGTCAAGCCGGTGTGGAAGGATCCGCTCACCGCGCACTATCGCGGGCTTGCCGTCAACACGCTGCCGCCGCCGAGCGAGGCGTTTCAGTTCCTGCTGACGCTGCGCATCCTCGAGCGCTTCGAGCTCGGCAAGCTCGCGCGCAACGGCGTCGAGCACCTCGACACGGTTTGGCGCGCCATCCGCCTGGCGGCCGGCGAGCGCATCGCCAACAACCTGCCGAGCCCCGAGCGGCTCGCGCGC
>JBPYEF010000242.1:0-3699 GCA_051985875.1 Hyphomicrobiaceae bacterium | reverse complement strand
GATCCGGACGCCGGGGCCCGGCAGCGCGCACAACTGGGCGATTTCCTGTGCGCTCGCGAGTGGCACGTCGCCCGGCAGCACCAGCGCCTGTTGCGCGGTGGCCGCGCGGGCCTCGGCCAGGCCCTTGCGCACCGCGGCGTTGAGGCCCTCAAGCCGCGCCTCGCGCAGCACCATCGCTCCCTTGTCGGCGGCCAGCTCGGCCACACGTGGATCGGGCGAGACGACGAGGACGCGGTCGACCGCAGCGCTCGCCGCCAGCGCCGCGAGCACGTCCTCGAGCATCGCCAGCACGAGCTGGCGGCGCGCCGGTGCGCCGAGGTGCTCTGCCAGCCGCCGCTTGGCGCGGTTCAGCGACTTCACCGGCACGATGGCCCAGCGCGCACCTTGGCTCATGGCGCACCACCCCCTGGCGCATCCGTGCCCGCCAGCGGCGGCGCACGGTCGGGCCCGGCGCGACCCTGCCGCGACGCGATGCCGGCGAGCCGCCCGCACCAGGCCAGACATTGGCCCGCGAGCGCGACTTTTTCCTCGTGCGTCGTCATCAAGGTGTTGGTCACCAGCACCGGCACGCCGATCTCCGGGACGAGCGCGCTGTCACGGCTGTCGATCACCAGCCCGTCGATCAATCCGGCGTAGTGGCGAGCAATCAGGCCGCTGCTGGCCTCCAAACCGAGCTCGCGCATGATCTTGGCCGTCGGACCCTTTACCGCCTGCCCGGCGATAATCGGCGACACCGCGATCACCGGCGCGCCGCTGGCGCGCAGGGCGGAGGCGAGCCCCGCTACCGCGAGGATCGGGTCGATACTGAGCCACGGATTGGAGGGGCAGATGATAATCCCCCCGAGCGTTGGGCTGGCCAGTGCGGCAAGGATCGCCGGTGCTGGCCGGGCTGATGCGGCGCCCTCGAAGCGGATCGAGCGCACGCGCGGGCGGCACTGGCGGCGCACGAAGTATTCCTGAAACGCGAGCAAGCCCTCATCGGTATCGAGCATCGTGCGCACGCGTGCGTCGGTCATCGGCAGGATGCGCGGGGTGACCCCAAGGCGGCGCGCCAGATGCGCGCATATCTCGGTCGCGGTCGCGCCAGCGCGCATGCGTGCCGTGCGATCGACATGGGTGGCGAGGTCACCGTCGCCCAGCCGGAACCAAGTCGGACCGCCAAGCGCCGCGAGTGACGCCATGAACGTCCAGGTCTCATCGCGCCGACCCCAACCGGTCAGGGGATTGACGACATCGGCAAGGGTGTAGAGCGCGGTGTCCACATCGGGCGAGATCAGCAAGCCGAGGTGCTCAAAATCGTCGCCGGTATTGACGATGACGGCGAGCCTGTGGGCAAGCAGCCGGCCAAGCCCGAGCGCCAGTTTGGCGCCGCCGACCCCGCCGCTGAGCGCAAGGAAGCTCGCACCATCTTCTGCCGCGGCGTCGGTCATCGGAACAAATCCTCGGCCCTGGGACGCTGCAACGCCGCGGCCGGTCGTGCAGGGGCGCTCCAGGTGAGCCCGCGCACGAGCGCGGCGGGACGCCCCTCGGCAGCTTCACCCATGGCCAGCACCGCCATGCCGGCAACGGCGTCGGCAAACGCCACCTCCGTGACCTGCAGCGGCCGGCCGGACAGATCAGGCTCCCCACGCCGGTCCCAGAGCGCGGGCACGCCGGCAGCACCGATTGCCAGACCTACGGTCCCGAGCCGCCAGGGACGACCGACGCTGTCGGAAACGACGACGCCGATGTCGACCCCGAAGTGGGCATCAAGGCGCTCCTTGATGACCCGAGCGCTGTGATCGGGCGCCTCGGGCAGCAGCAGCAGGCGGCCCGCATCCTGCGGCTCGAGATTGGACTGGTCGATGCCCGCATTGGCCATGATCAGTCCATGGCGCGTGACGACGATCAGCACGTTGCGCCCGCAGCGCAGCACGTCCTCGGCTTCCGACAGCACCGCCTCGACCAGGCGCGGATCCTTGTCGGTGCTGCGGGCGATCTGTTGCGCCCGCGCGCTCGGCACAAAGCTGGCGAGGTCGCGATAGCGCCCTTCCGCCTTGGCTACGACCTTGCTGGTTACCACAACGATGTCTTGGGTGCGCGGCACGATGCCGGCGCCCGCCAGCGCGGCGATCAGCAGGCCCGCAAGGTCGTCCCCGGGGCGCACGTGAGGCACCCCGTCGAGCGCGGTGATGGTGAGCTCAGCCAACGGCCTCTTGCCTTGCAAGCGGGCCTCGCTAGGGGATGCCGGTGATGCGGATGCCTGCGCCGTCCGCCTTGTAGGTCCGGTTGATGCCGATCAGCACCGATGTCAATGCCTCGCCGGCCGCAGCGTTGGCGAGCGGCCCGCCGTGCACACCCTTGAGGCCGATCGCCGTGATCAGGGTGATGACGGCTTCGCGGTCCGCGCGTGCGTCGCCGAACACGAGGACATCGCAGTCGATGGGCTCGTCCCTGTGCAGCTTGTGAGCGGCCACATTGTGGAACGCGGCGACGACGCGGGCCCCAGGGAGATGCTGTTGCGCGGCAAGCGCGGCCGAACCCTCGGCAGGCAGCGCGACGCGCGCGGGACGTTCCGCGGCGAGCGGCACCGTCGTGTCGATCACGATCTTGCCGACGACGTGCGGGGCGAGCTCGGCGATGATGGCGCCATGGCTCGACCAGGGGACGGTGACGATCACGATCTCCGCGGCGGTCGCTGCCGCGGCGTTGCTCTCCCCGCGCGGGGGGGATGCCGATGGCGCCGCGAGGCGCGCGGCGGCCGCCTTGGCCCGGTCCGGCGCCCGCGAGCCGATGATCAGGGGATAGCCCGCCCGCACGAGGCGGCCCGCGAGACCCGATCCGAGCGGCCCGGTGCCGCCAATCACGGCAAGGGTGGGCTTTGCCCCGCTCATGGGCGGCGTCCGCTCACAGCCGCATCTCCGTCAGCGGCACGACGGCGATACCGGCGGCTTCGAGGCCGGCGCGAATCGCCCGCGCCACCGCCACCCCCGTTGCCTCGTCTCCGTGCACACACAATGTGTCGGTGCGCACCTTGACGCGCTTGCCGCTGAGGGAAACGACCTCTCCGTCCTGGGCCATGCGCAGCGCCTGCTCGGTGGCCGCCTTCGGATCCTTGAGCACGGTTCCGGGGATGCTGCGGGCGGCGAGATTGCCGTCGTCATCGTAGCGCCGGTCGGGGAAGCCTTCGCACGCGAGCGGCAGCTCGAGCGCCCGCGCCGCCTTCTCCATCTGCGAGCCGGACAGGGCAACATAGATGATGTTGCGGTCGACCGCCCTGATGGCGCGGCCGATGGCTCTGGCATAGCCCTCGTCCTCCGCCGCCATGTTGTTGAGCGCGCCGTGCGCCTTGAGGTGGGTCACCTTGAGGCCGGCATAGGCGGCCATTCCCTGAAGCGCGCCGATCTGGTAGGCGATCATGTACTCAAGGTCGGCGTCCCGCATCTGGATGCGCCGCCGCCCAAATCCCCACAGGTCGTTGAAGCCCGGGTGCGCGCCGACGCTCACCCCTTCGCGCTTGGCCAGCATGCACAGGCGATGCATGGTGTTGGGGTCGACGGCATGGAAGCCGCACGCGACGCTGGCCGACTTGATGATCTTCATCAGCTCGACATCGTTGCCGATGTCGTAGGCGCCGAAGCCTTCGCCGATGTCGGCGTTGAGATTGATCTTCATCGTCATGCCGTCCGCTCTCCCCCTGGCACATTTGGCATGGGGCAA
>JBPYEF010000241.1:0-8507 GCA_051985875.1 Hyphomicrobiaceae bacterium | reverse complement strand
GTGTTCGGCAAGCTCATGGACGACAGCGGGTCGGTGCAGGCAATCGCCCGCTTCATGACCGAGCGACTCGGATCGCACCGCGCGATTCTCGCGGTGGTGCTGGCTGGCGCCATGGTGACGTACGGAGGCGTGAGCCTTTTTGTGGCGTTTTTCATGCTCGTACCGATGGCACAGTCGCTGTTTCAAGACGCCGGCATTCCCCGCCGTCTGATCCCGGCGGCGATCGTGCTCGCAACCTCGACCTTCACCATGTCGGCGCTGCCGGGAACGCCGGCCATTCAAAACGCCATCCCCATGCCGTTCTTCCAGACCACGACGTTTGCGGCACCGGGTCTTGGCATCATCGCCTCGCTGATCATGCTGTGCTTCGGTCTCTGGTGGCTGCGGCGCGCCGAGAAGGCGGCGCGCGCGGCCGGCGAGGGCTACGGCGTCGACCCCCAGCCCGCCACGGACACTATCGGCGATGACTTCGTTCGCGAGCGCGCTGTCGCGGCGGGAGAATTCGACCCTGCCGAAATCCATCGCGGACATCACAGCAAGGCGGCGCCCCCGGCCCCGCTGGCGATCCTGCCGCTGATCGTCGTCGTCGGCGTCAACCTGCTCATGTCGACGGTTGTATGGCCGCGGCTCGACCTGTCGTTCCTCGCGCAGGAACGCTGGGGTGCCACGTCGCTCGCCGCAGTCGGAGGCGTGTGGTCCGTGGCCACGGCCTTGGCCACCGCCATTGCCACAGTGGTCATCGTCAATTGGTCGCGACTGCCCCTGTTGCGCGAGAGCATGGATGCCGGTGCCAACGCGTCGGTAGTGCCGGCCTTCGGCGTGGCGAGCCTGGTCGGCTTCGGCGCCGTGATCGCGGCGCTTCCGGGCTTTGGCGTGGTGCGCGACTGGGTCCTCTCCATCGGCGGCGGCCCGCTCGTGTCGCTCGCGGTGGCAACCAACGTACTGTCTGCGTTAACCGGCTCTGCATCCGGCGGCATGACCATCGCGCTCGACGCGCTCGGCGCGACGTATGTGCGCCTCGCCGCCGAGGTTGGCATCGATCCGCAGCTCCTGCATCGCGTGACCACGATTTCAGCAGGTACGCTCGACAGCCTGCCGCACAACGGCGCGGTCGTCAGTCTGCTCGCCGTAAGCGGCCTGACGCATCGCGAGAGCTATCGCGACATTGTGATGGTTGGCATCGTCGGCGCTGCTGCCGCGCTGGTGGCCGTCATCGTGTTGGGGTCCGCACTCGGCTCTTTTTGATCGCTGGGTGACGTCGTTTGGCCGATCCCACGGCTGCGCTCGGACCACGACTCCAACCCGACGCTCGGGGGGTGGCCCGCGGAAGCGACCATGCCGGCGCTCGAAAGCGCGCCGCCGCGGCTGTGCTGACGTTCGGCGCCTGGCGTGGCCGCGATCATGAGGCCACCGCGGTGTTTCCGCGCGGAGCGTCCTGCGACCCGTCCTGCGGCATTCCGCGGCAGCCCTCGCGAGCCGCGGCGCCCGGAATCGTCATCGACTCGGGCGCCAGCAGCCGCAGACGCGCCTCGGGACCGACCGCCAGCCGATGCACCAGGAAGTGGCTGGACGCCTCGTCCTTGGCCTCCATGATCGCGGATGGGGCCGAGACGATGCGTAGGCTTCCGCACTCTCCGATCCAGTCGATGTGGCGGTGGCCGTGCATGGCAACGATCCGCTCCCCAAGCGGCTGCAGCTGACGCACGAACCACGTGCCGTTGATCAGCGCGGTGCCGATGCGCTCGGAAAGCGCGCTGCCAAGCCTCGGGTATTCGAGGAGATGGTGATGCAGCGCCAAGATCCAATGCGCACGAGGGAATTGACCGACAGTCGCGACCAGCGCCCGCGCCTGCGCGCTCGAAACCAACCCTAGCGCGTTGGTGAAGGAGAAATGTGTTTCCGCGGTTGAATTCACCAGCAGCACGCCTAGTCCGTCCGCGGTGGCCGGCGGCAAGACCATGGGGAAGGCCTCGGTCCACACCTTCGCCAGCCGCATCGCAAGGCGGAGACTCCCGGTATCGGCGAAGTCGGCAATTTGCGACCGGTGCGGAGCCAACGCTGCGGCGAGCGTCGGTCCGAGTCGCAGGGACGCCAGGTCCACGAGCCGCACCTTGTCGCCCTGCAGCGCATGCATTGCCGAAAGCGCGCGCATCTGGCGCAGCCTCCTTCCGGGACTTGTCGGCAGTTCCAGGCGCGCGGGATTGGCCCGGTCGACGACGTTGATGTCGTGGTTGCCGGGCAGCATGAGCGCGCGACTGGCGAGCTCGGGGTATTGCGCCAGGATGCTGACGAATTCGGCCCACTCTGCTCCACGGCCGGCATCGGTCACGTCGCCGGTAATGAGGATGAGGTCGAGCGGCCGCGCGCTGTGTTCCTGCTGCAGGCGGGCAAGCACACGCGCCAGCCGCGCGTTGCCGCGCGGGCCTGATCGGCCGCTTTCGACGCGAAATCCGTAAGTCTCCCCGACGACGTGCAAATCCGACAGATGCGCGACGCGCCAGGTCTGCAACGTTCCCGAGGGGCTATCGAACGCCGCAAAATCCCGCGGCTGGTCCATGCTCGCATCGGCGATTCCCCATGCGAGGCAGCCCGCGGCCAGATAGCCTCCGAGGATCACAGCGACGTTGGCAAGCACGGGCAGCAGCAGGCGATGTGGCGCTGCTAAATCCTCGAGCGATCCCACCCAGCGCGAGGCCGGCCAGGCGAGCGCCACGATGCCAAGACCCACGCCGCACAGCAGCAGCCCGGTGGCCGTCGCCATGGCGGCGCGAAAACGCGTTGACTGCGCATCGCTGCGCACCCAGTGCTCCGTCAGATGGCGAAGGCCCTCGCGGCAAATCGCGTAGCCGGGCTGAACCGCCACCGCGTTCAGCGACCAGAAGCCCAATTCTGCGGCATGCAACACGGCTCGTCCGCCGATCCAACCGACGGCGAGGATGATGGCGATGAGCGCGAGCGGCCACGCGCCGCTGAGGGGCGCGGCAACCTTGCGCGACAGCGTTGCAAGCCAACCCGACACCAGCAGCGGCGCGAGGCCAAGCATGAGCGCCGGAAGCAGGAGCAGGAGCATTGTGGCGACGATGAGCTTCGGAATGCTGATTTCCGCAAGCAGCGTGCCGGCGATGGCCAACAGCGACCGCCGTCTGGTGCTCGATGCGTCGTCTTCGACATCACCAAGACGCGGATCGATGATCGACCTCATCGTCGGACCCCGCCTACACCGGGGCGCCTTCGCACTCCGCGAGGGTGGTTCATCCCTTCACCTAGCGGCTTACATGGAGCGGCAGTGCACCGCCGTCGCGTGCACCGGAGGCGACGCTCGGCGACGGGCAGCGCCAATCACTGTGCCAACCCTGAAGCGGTCGGCAAATCCATGGTATCCACTATTATCGACCGTACGCAAACCCGACGGCCGTGAACCGCGTGCGGGCCGGCAGTGCCGGTACGGCGCGGGACGCACCCCCGTCACCTCGTCACCGCGACGCCAAGTCCGCCAAAGCGCCGCTCGCGGGTGTGGAACGCGGCGATGGCGGTGCGCAGGTCCGCTTCGGCGAAGTCGGGCCAGAGGCGATCCGTGAAGTGCAGCTCGGCGTAGGCGCACTCCCAGAGCAGGAAGTCCGAAAGCCGCTGCTCACCGCTGGTGCGGATCACCAGGTCGACGTCGCCATGCGCCTGTTGGCCGGTGAGCAGGTGCGTGAAGCGCTCGCAGTTGAGATCCGCGGGTTTGGCCGCAGCAGCCGCGGCGAGAATGGCATCGCGCGCCGAATAGTCGATGGCCACGCGCAAATGCAGCCGTGCACCGGCCGCCGTCCGCTTCTCGGCGCTGGCGATGGCGTCGGCGATTCCTTCGGGAAGCCGATCGCGGCGGCCGATCACGCTGAGGCGAATGCCGTTGTCGGTGAGCGGGGTGATCTCCGACTGGAGGTAACGGCGCATCAGTTCCATGAGAAAACGCACCTCCGCGTCGGGGCGCCGCCAGTTGGCGGCGGAGAAGGCGAAGATGCTGAGCGTGCCGATGCCGAGACCAGGGGCTGCGGTGACGACACGGCGCAGCGCCTCTAGTCCGGCCGCGTGCCCGGCCCGACGCGGTAGCCCCTTGCGGGTGGCCCAGCGGCCATTGCCATCCATGATGATGGCGACGTGCAGTTTGGGGCAGAAACCACTTTGCATTGCAAAGTCTCCGGGCAAAAAAAATCGGCCTAGGCGGGGCGGGTGCGCGCGCCGGCCAGTGGCATATCCTCTTCCTTGACGGCCTGCGCCGCGTCGCGCACCACGCGCTCGAGCACGGTCAGATAGTCGAGGAACCGCTGGCGCCCGCGTGGCGTCAGCCGGCATTTCGTGTGCGGCCGGTTGCGCTCGTAGCCCTTGATGATCTCAACCAGACCGCTGTCGTGCAGCACTTGCAGATGCCGGCTGAGGTTGCCGTCCGTCAAGGCACAGAGCTGCTTTAAGTCCGCGAACGCCAAGCCCTTGGGATGTGCCATCAGCGAGGTCAGCAGGCCAAGGCGCGCCTTTTCGTGCATCGCACGATCGAGCCCCTCGTAGGAGAACGGCGCTTTGCGCTCAGGCCTCGTCATCGGGCGTTCCGAATGCAAAGTGGAGAATGGCCGCGAGCAGCAGCTGGCCGACGGCGAAGGGTATGCCCATGGCCCAAGGCGTGAGTGCGCGCGAGGCGCTCGAGCATATCAGCACGCCGACGCCGGCGAGGAAATAAAAGGCGGCGGCGAAGGCAACGCTGCGCGGCAGCGAGCGTAGGGCGGCAAACAATCCGAGGCTGACCAGAATTTGCCAAAGCCCCGGCAGCATCCAGAGCGCGTCGGGCGCGAAACGCATCAGCACCAAGGCAATGGCCACCCCCGCGGCGCCGGCGGGCAGGAACGCTTCAAGGGCGTTGACCAGCATGGCATCGGCGAGGCCGGCATGGTGACGCCGGGTTCGCGCCAGCATTTCCGCGCCAATCAGTGCCCCCGCCACGATCGCCGTCAGCGTCCATCCGGCCAGGAACGCCACCGGCTCTTCCGCCGCGGCATCGAGGAAGAACGCCTGCAGGCCGGCGCTGATGAGGGCGAGGATGCCGCTCGCCGCGACCACGGCTGGACCCAAGCCGCGAAACATCGTTCCGGCGGCGAGCTGTTGGCGGATGCTGCCGATGTCGGCGAGCGCCTTGTGCAAATTTTGCATGCGGTGGCTGCTTACTTTGCCATGCAAAGTAAGCATGGCCGCTGGTCGGAGGCAAGCGCATAGTGTGGCTACCCTGTTGCCCGCCGGCGCCGGCGCGCACAGGGGTGCGGCGGGCCAAAGCGCTTTCTTGTCGCGCGCGGCGATGCGGCGGTAAGCTCACGCCATCGTTCACGCGTTGGCCCGCCAACATGCCGGGCGGATTGGGAACACGAGGCGACAATGGTCGGCAAACTTTTGACGGCGCCGACGCGCGCGGCCGAGGGCATCGTGCGCGTGCTGGAAGAAGCCGGCATCGACATGGTGTTCGGTATAGCCGGCGGCAACATGGGCCGCCTTTATGATGCACTCTACGACCATCAGCACACGATCCGCACCGTGCTCGTGCGCCACGAGCAGCTCGCCAGTGTCATGGCCGAAGTCTACGGGCGGCTCACGGGCAAGCCCGGCGTGGCAATCGGTCAGGGCATTTTCATGCTTGCCAATGGGCTTCTTGGCACGCTCGAGGCACACTTCGGAAGCTCGCCCATGCTCCTGCTCACCGACCTCTCCGATCTCGCCCCGTTGTCCAAGCATGCGCCCTATCAGAGCGGAACGGGCGACTACGGGGCTGCCGACACGCGCGCCGCCCTCGACGGCGTCACCAAGCAGACCTTCGTCGCCCATGCACCCGTGGAGGCCGTGCAGGCGACGCAGCTTGCGATCAAGCATGCGCTCAGCGGCGAGCGGGGACCGGTCGGCGTGCTCTACCACTCGCGCGTATTCCAGACACCGATCGACCCGGCGCAGCGGCCGTTCCTCTATGCCACGCCGGCGTATCTACCCGGGCCGCTTTCCGCCGATGCGCTGAGCATTGCCGCGGCGGTCAAGGCGCTGCGCGCGGCGCGCCGGCCGGCGATCGTCGCGGGCAATGGCGTGCGCGTTGCCGGAGCCTACCGCGAGCTGCAGGCGTTGTCGGAGGTACTGGCGGCACCCGTTGCCACCACGGCCTCCGGCAAGGGCACGTTTCCGGAGACGCATCCCCTGGCGCTCGGCGTGTGCGGCAACTTCGGTCAGCGGACGGCCAACGCCGTGCTCGGCGACTCCGATCTTGTGCTGGCGGTGGGAACGCGGCTCGGACCGGCCGATACGGCGAACGAGAACCCGCAGCTATTCGATCCCACGCGGCAGGTGCTGCTGCAGATCGACGTCGAGCCGAAGAATGCCAGCTGGTCGTTCCCTTGCGAGGTAACGTTGATCGCCGACGCGGCACGCGCCCTCGCCCAGCTCCTGGAAGCGATCGACGCGGCGGGGGCGCCCGGGGCTGAGGCGCTCGCCGAGCGCCGGCAGGCGGTGGCGGCGGCACGCGAGCGGCACGGCTATTTCGCGGATCCCGGGTACGCCTCCGACGAAACACCGATTCTGCCGCAGCGCCTGTTTGCCGAGCTCGCGGCGGCGACGGCGAGCGATGCGCTGTTCACCTGTGACGCCGGCGAGAACCGGCTGTTCATGACACACTACTTTCAGACCAAGGCGCCCGGGTCGCTGCTGATGCCGGGCATCGGCGCCATGGGCTACGCCGTACCCGCGGCACTGGCCGGCAAGCTGCTTTTTCCCCACCGGCAGGTGATCGCCGTCACCGGCGACGGCGGCTTCTCCATGGCCGTCGGCGGACTGATGACGGCACGCGACGAGAACATCCCGATCGTCAGCGTCGTGCTCAACAACAGCGCGCTCGGCTGGGTCAAGCACGGCCAGGGAAACCGGCCGATCGCCAGTACGTTCTCGGAGATGGACTTTGCGGCCATTGCGCGAGCGATCGGCTGTCGCGGTATCCGCGTGACGCGCCCGCAGGAGATCGCGCCGGCCGTGCGCGAGGCGCTTGCCGGCACCGCCCCGACCGTGATCGACGTCGTGACCTCACTCAGGCCGTCGTTCCGCGACGTGACCAGCCCGCTGGCCAGCGGGTAGTCCGTTCAGCGCCGCGATCCACCATCGATAGGCAATCGCGCACCGCATCGTCCGCGGCATTGCGGTCACAAAGGGCCGGGTGCATGCGGACGCTAATCTATCAATCCGAAGTTGGCGGTTGTCCTATAGCCTACGCTGTGAGCTCACCGCAGGGAAACCGAGGCTTCTGCAACGACGCTGCAGGCCGCACCTACTGAAGCGCAGCCAAGTCTACGAGCGTCCTCGCGTTCGGCTGGACCTCGATAGCTTCGCAGAGCGCCGCGCACCGCGCGGCGCGGTCCATGCCGATCACCGACGCAGCGTTGTTCATGAACTTGGCGACAATCCGCTCGGGGCCGACGGGCCTTTCCGCGCTTCCGCTCGGGTACTCGAAAAGCTCGGAGCGATAGTCGCGACTTGCCACGCGAACCGTAACTCTGCCCGACGGGCGGCGAAGAGGGCCTGCCATCAGCCGATCGATCTCCGGATCGATGCATGCATGCACTTGCCGTTGGAACCCGCGCAGATCGGAGCGCTGTAGCGTCGTTGGACGATACCAGTCGGCACCGACGGGCACGCCCAAGGCAACGGCGGCAATCGCGTAAGGAAAACTGAACTGCGCGTCGATCATGTCTTCCACCGTGTACGGCATGAAATCCTTCGCCATGCTCGCCGACGTGTGCACGGTCACTGTCTCGATATCCTGTGCAGAAATGTTATTCTCCGCGATAATTGCCGCAAACGCCTCCAACCCCGTCTGCATCCAGCGGCACACGGGATAGATCTTGACGGCGTTGTGGTCGAGCATCCAATCCTCGCCGAGGCCGGTGACGAGCGCGCCGGCGTCGAACTGGTCTGAGCCCAGCATGCGCCAGAGCCCGGTTTCACCGTCGAGCACGTCCTTGGAGCCGATCAGCCCGCACTCGTGCAACTGCACGGCCCGGACACCGGCTTCCGCGGCGGGTGCGTTGAAGTCTTTGAACGATGGCAACGGACGCCGCTGCCAGTTGTACTTTCTGAGGCTCGGCACGTTCGCCAGCGTCCCCGCGAAGCCGATGACGTTTTCGAATGCCTCGGCACGCAGACCAACGAGCTTGCCGTAGGCGATCGCGGCTCCGACCGACTGGTGCTGGCAAACGCCATGCACTTGGCGAAATCGATCATAGCTCGGTTGCATTGCGCGAATCAGGCGGTTGTTGATCTCGTAGGCAGCGACGACGGAGGTCAGGAATTCGGCGCCCGACACGTCGCGCACGAACGGAGCGCTCAACGCGGCCGCTACGATGGTCGCGCCCGGGTGTCCCATGCCTTTACCGGCGATCTCGAAGCCGTCGTCGAAATCAAGCGCGTTCATCGCAGCGGCGTTCGCCAAGGCGGCGGCGGCCGGGCCAAGATGCAAC
>JBPYEF010000240.1:0-5162 GCA_051985875.1 Hyphomicrobiaceae bacterium | reverse complement strand
CTGCCGGATTGGGTTCGGACACGGGCGGCTCGCTGCGCCTGCCGGCCGCCTGCTGCGGCATTGCCTCGATCAAGCCGACGTGGGGCCGCGTCAGCCGTGCCGGCGCCATGCCGCTCTCACCCGCGCTCGACACCATCGGCGTGCTGGCGCGGCACATCGAGGACCTCGCGCTCACCCTGCGCCTGCTCGCCGGGCCGGATGCGCGCGACCCGGCCGCCTCCGCGCTGCCGGTTCCCGATTACGTCGCAATGCTCGATGATCCCGTCGCCGGCGCCGCCTTTTTCGTCGACGAGGTGTTGCTGAGCGAGGCCGAGGCGAGCGTGCAAGGCATGGTGGAAGAGGCGGCGGCCATCCTGCACAAGCTCGGCCTCGTGCGTCGCAACCGCCGCTTTGCGGACTGGGAAACGCTCGACCATCTCGTGCAGCTGGTGCAGCTGCCAGACGCCGCGGCGGTGCACACGGCCTTCTTGCGCACCCGGCCCGACGACTACGGACCGCAAGTGCGCGCGCGTGCCGAGCTCGGACATTTCATCGGCGCCGTCGATCACCTCACCGCGCTGCGCGCCCGCGGCGCGTATCTGCAAACCACCCTCGACACGACGTTTGCCGACGTCGAGTTCGCCCTGCTGCCGATTCTCGCCGATCCGGTGCCGAGCATCGCCGAACTCGACGTCAGCGGCGGCCCGCGGGTGCAAGCGGTGATGGGCCGTGTCGTCAAGTTCACGCGGCCCATCAATTATCTGGGTTTACCGACGCTGAGTCTGCCGACCCCGCGCGCCGGCGGGCTGCCAAACGGCGTACAGCTGATCGGGCGACCGTTCGCGGAAGCGCGCCTGCTGGCCATCGGTCAAGCCTATCAGCGCCTGGTCCCGCCGGAAATCGCCCGTCCGCCCCGCGGCGCCTAAGGCGCCAAGCTCCAGGGCGGTGGCGGTCCTTCCTCGGGAGCGCGCTCGTGCAGGCCAGCGACCTCGCGCAAACCGTCGCGCCCATAGATGTCCGGGCGGAATTCGATCGTGCCGTCGGGCTCGGCCCAGGCCGTAATGTAGGTGAAGTACACCGCCACCGGCCGCGTCAGCGTGATATCCATCGCCTGCCCGGCCTGCAGGATCTCCCGGACGCGACCCGGCCGCTCGAAGCCAGGCTCGTAGCGTGCGATCCACTCCGCCAGTGCGAATACGTCCTGAACCCGCACGCACCCGGCGCTGAACGCCCGCACACGCTGGTTGAACAGCGGCTTCATCGGCGTGTCGTGCATGTACACGCCCTCGGAATTGGGCATGTCGAGGCGCAGCAGGCCGAGCGCATTCTGCGGTCCGGGATCCTGGCGGAACTTGATCTTGTTGGCGTCCGCCTGACGCCAATCGATGCTGGTGGGGTCGATCTCCTGCCCGTTGAACGACCCGCTCAGGACGCGGATCTGTTCCTTTTGCAGGTATTCGGGTTCCTTCACCAGGCGCGGGATCAAGTCGAGCGTGGCGACGCTCTCTGGAACACGCCAATAGGGAAAGAAATTCAGTGCCCTAATGGTCGCGTGCACGGTCGGGGTCGGGCGTTCCGGCTTGCCGGCGATGACGCGGTGGCGGAGCTCGACCTGGTGGTGTTCGACGGCCTCGAGCTGGAACGATGCGGCATTCACCAGCACGTAGCGGTCCTCATTGCGCTGCAGCGTCAAGTCGCGCAGGCGCGCCAAATTGATGCGCAGCTGCTGCAGGCGCGCCTCCGCCGGGACGTTGAGCGCCTGTAGGGTCGGTTTGTCGACCCGGCCCGAAACGCGCAGTCCCTGATGCAACTGAAAGCGGCGTATGGCTCCGGTTATGTCCTCATCGGACTCGAAGAAGCCATCCGATGCCTGCCGACGCAGCTCGCCGGTGATCATCAGGCGCCGCCGCACCAGGGGCATGCGCTCATCGTCGTCCTCCGGACGGATCATGCGCGTGCCGGGTATCTGCGGCCAGCCGCCCGCGGACACGATCGCCTGATAGCGTTGTATCGCCCCTTCCAACGCCTCGAGCATGGTGTCGCTGCGCATCGGCGTCGCGTTGGGTCGCAGGTCGTCGATCACCTGAGAACTGTGGTGCACGTCGTCGCCGGGGTCCTGATCGGCGCGCGCTTCCGACCGGCCGAAGCCCGGCAGCGCTTCCCACCACCTCGCCTCCGATCCCTGCGCATGGGCCGAGCCCGCCGCCCAGAGCACCGCACCGGCAAAAGCTCCGAGCCGCAGTATTGTCGATCCCAGGCGGCGCTGCATTGGCCCCTCGATTCTCCCCGCGCCGAGCGGCGCGGCCTCACGTGCGCGCTAACGAACTCCCGTGCGGGAGCGATCGCCACCCCCCGAGCAGCGGCACACACGCTGCAACCGATCAGACGCGCCGCGGTGCCTCTATAACCCGCGGTAAAGTTATGGCCAAACAAAGACCGTTCACCATTGGGTGAGCGTGTTCGCGCTTGCCCGCCGCCCCGCGTCTCTGCAACCCTGCGCGATGACCAGCGGAAAGAGGCTCTCACCATGACGTCTGCCCCGCACGCACACCCTCCCGTGGTCCTGAGCCTCGACGCGCGCGGGGTTGCCACGCTCGATCTCAACCGCCCGGATGTCGGCAACGCCTACGACGGGGCGATGCTTGCCGGCATGCTCGGCGCCATGGACGAGCTGTCCCGCAAGCCGGACGTGCGTTTGCTCTTGCTGCGCGGGATCGGCAAGCATTTTCAGGCGGGCGCCGACCTGCTGTGGACGCGATCGGTGAGCGAAGCGAGTGGCGAGGAGAACGTGCGTGCCAGCGCCGCGACGGCCGCCGCCGTCGACCGCTTCAATCGCCTGCCCATCCCCACGCTGGCGCTGGTGCAGGGTGCCTGTTTTGGCGGCGGGACGGGGATCGTTGCGGCCTGCGACGTGGTGCTCGCGGCCGACGATGCCGTGTTCTCCATTGCCGAGGTGCGCTGGGGATTGACGGCGGCCATCATCATCCCCCAGCTCAGCGCGGCGGTTGGGGTGCGCGCGCTGCGGCGCTACGCGCTGACCGGCGAGCGGTTCGACGCCGAGGAAGCGCGGCGGATCGGCCTGGTGCATGGCGTCGTGGCGCGTGCCGATCTGGCGGCAGCCGGCGAAAGGCTGATCGCCCAGCTGCTCGGTAGCGCGCCGCGGGCGACTGCGGAAACCAAGGCGCTGCTGATCGCCGCGGCGGAGGACGGGCTCGCCGGCCGCCACGACGCGCTGGTCGCGCGACACGCGCAGAAGCGGCAATCGAGCGAAGCGCACGAAGGCCTTGCCGCGTTTGCCGAGCGGCGTGCCGCGCGCTGGCAGAGATGAACGCAAGTCCGGCGCGGCTGCCTCGGGCTCAGTTTCCGAACAGAAAGTCAAACAGCGTCTTCGGCTTGCGCCAGGGTTCGACCCGTCGCACGGGCGCAGCGGCGACCGGCTCCTTGGGCGCCGCCTGGCGCAGCTGGAAATCGTCGCTGAGCCCGTCGGCGCTCGCCACCGTCAGCTTGCCATCTTCCCAGGTCCACTTCGCCTGCTTCTCGCCCTGGCGCTGCACCTCAACGGCGACGACGCTGTTGCTCTGCAGGTCGATCACCGCCGCATCCTCGACGTCCTCCGGGCCATTCGCGCCATCGACGCTGCCGGCGAAGAAGCGCAGCACGCCGATCCCCGCGAACGGCGCCTTCTTCACCTCCCATTCGATGATGCGGGGCTGGCCCTTGCCGACCATTTCCAGGTTGACCGTCAGCCGCGGGTACTCCTGGTTTCTGGTGATGTACTGCCGCCCGTCGCGGTACACGCGCCAGCCCTCCAACCCGGCGTCGCTCACCTCCGGCGCGTCGCTCTGCCAACCGACCCCGAGCCGCTCGAGAGCGCGCGTTGCCTCCTTGAGGCCCGGATTCAACACCAGCGCCTTGCGCAGGTCGGCAACGGCGAGCTCGGCGCGGCCGAGCAGCTCGTTGATTTCGCCACGCGCCCAGTAGGCCTCGGCCGAGTTCGCATCGATCTTCATCGCCCGCTCGACGTCACGCAAGCCGAGCTCCGGCTGCTGCTGCTGGCGATACGTCCAGGCGCGGAAGGCGTAGGCCTGTGGCGCCCGCGGCTCGAGTTCGATCGCATGCGCAAAATCGTTGAGCGCGTCCTCGTAGGCCTCGGCTTTGGCGTAGGCGAGCCCGCGCGCTGCGTAGTAGGCCGCCGAGTTCGGCGACAGTTCGATCGCCTTGGCATAGTCCTTGATCGCCGAGGCCGCGTTGTCGGCGAGGGTATAGGCGCGCCCGCGCAGGGCGTAGAGCTCCGCATCGCGCGGCTCAAAGGCGATCGCCCGACTGAAGTCCTCGATCGCTTCGGCGTAGCGCCCGATCGCCAATTGCGCCTCGGCACGGCTGCGGTAGGCGGCACCGAAGCGGGGATCGATGCCGATCGCACGCGTGAAGTCCCTGATCGCCCCGTGCGGGCGGAAGGCGGCGAGGTGGGCACGGCCGCGGCCATTCAGGGCGGCGGCGCTGGTCGGCGTCAGCTCCACGGCCTTGCTGTAGCCGGCAATCGCCCGATCGATCTGCCCGATCCGCAGGTAGGCGCCGGCGCGATTGCTGTAGGCGGCGGCATAGCCCGGCGCCAGCACCAGCGCGCGGTCGAAATCTTTCAGGGCCTCACGCGCCGCACCGAGCGCCAACAGCAGATTGCCGCGATTGTTGTAGACGGCCGCGTATTCGGGGTAGAGCTGGATCGCGCGGTTGAAGTCCTCGAGCGCCTCCTTCGGCTGCTGATTGCGCGCATAGGCGACGCCGCGATCGTTGAGGATACTCGCCCGGCGATCGTTGGTGAGGTTCTTCTCCTCGAGCGCTTCGCTGAACAGCCCAATCGACTGCACGAGATTGCCGCGCACCAGGGCGGCCCCTGCTTCGCGGGTGCGCAGCAGGCTCGCTTCGTCCTGCCCCCGGGCCGCAAGCGCGGCCAGGCACGCCAAAAGGAGAACGATCGCGTTCGGTCGCGCCATGCGCTCACCTTCGCAGCGGGATGGCCTCGGTTGCCGGTACTATCTCAGCGATGCACATGGCTCTCGCATCCTACACCCTCGCAGGGCCCGATGCTAACGGCGTGGTGACGGCGCGGCTCATGGCGTAGGCATAACGCGGTCGCTCATCGACCGAGCAGCTGCTGCAGCGCCGTGCCGATCTCCGCGCAC
>JBPYEF010000239.1:0-8045 GCA_051985875.1 Hyphomicrobiaceae bacterium | reverse complement strand
GGCATGGTGGCGCCGTGAGGTAACATTCACGAGCGCCCCCCAAATGCACCTTCGAGCGTGCGAAGCGATGCGGCGGTTATGGCAAGCAATATGCCAAGGGAGACCAGCGTCGCTGCTGCCGCCTTGCCAATGTCGTAGCTTTCGACCGACTGCTGATAAACGTAGAACAGCAGAAGGTTGGTCGAGTCCGACGGCCCACCCTTGGTGAGCACGAACACATGGTCGACCTGCGTCACCACATTGAGGAGAGCAATGACGCCGACGAAGGCGATGGTCGGCTTGAGGTATGGCAGCGTAACGTGCCACAGACGTTGCCATGGGCTGGCACCTTCAAGGTAGGCCGCCTCATAAACCTCGTTGGGAACTGCCTGCAGGCCCGCAAGGAAGAACACCATGTAGTAGCCGGCGTTCTTCCACGTGGTCAGCGCCATGATCGAGTAAAGCGCCACATCGGGGTCGCCGAGCCAGTTGGGGGGCATGACCAGGAAACGCCCAAGGTAGAAATCGAGCAGGCCGACATTTGGCAGAAAGATGAACAGAAATAGGGATGCCGCGGCAATTAGCGGGATCAATGACGGTAGGAAGTAAGCGGCGCGCAGCGCATTGTTGACGTGCACTGACCGCGCTAGCGCGAGCGCCAGGGCAAGGGCGATGGCAAGGCTCGGGCCCACGGTGCCGAGCGCGTAAATGAGGTTGTTAAGGAAAGCCCTGTGGAAGGACGGATCGGCCAAGACGGCCTCAAAGTTCCGCAAGCCCGCAAACGTCGGAAACGCCGTCCCTGCCTGCCTCAGATGCAGGCTATCCCAAATCACCTGCAGCACGGGGCCAAAGGTAAACAGGGTAAGGGCAATGAGTGATGGCAGCAGCAACGCGTAGGCTGCTAGGGCACCGCCGTATCGGCTGCGACGGGTACCCGACTTGGCAGCGCTCCCACGCTCTATGACAACTCCGCTGGCGGTGATATCCGCCACGCCCTCTCCTGCCCCCATCACAGCCACTACGTCCGAGCACTCGCGATGCCATGCCGATATGACGGGCTAATGACACCTTCACGCCCAGGCACCGCCAACGAAATCCAGTACGGAAGCTCTACATGCGGTCCGTTGAACGGCATCGCCTCAGGGGAGTGCAGATGGGTCGATGGTCGCCTGCTCGGCGACGCGCTTCAGCCTTCTCTGAAGTCTGCTGAGCGTCCCCGTCGCGAGGTACACCGCTGAACGCTGCTGCGGCATCGAGCGCCGCCCTCCTTGTGGTGTCATCTTGGTCGGCCCAACTTCTGCCAAGCGTCGTTTACGTCCAAAAGCGTGACAAGCCCTTAGCTCATTCCAGAGTTTGCTGGCGCTGCGTCGGCTTCATAGCGGCCAACCCTAGAGCTTGCAGCTCGGGTGGCGATATCATCGGCCCCTGTTCATGCTGCAGCTCGAGCCTTGGCACCATGCGGGCGTCATTGATATAGCCGAAGACGTGTGCCGCTTTCCAAACAGCGGCGCAAAGAACTTCGCCTGGTAGCGCAATTCCTTGAGCGCCTTGCGCATTTCGTGGCGATGTTCGGCATCGAGTCGCTCCAACTTGCGACCGAACTTGGGTGCCTTTCGCCATGCCTCGCGCATGGTCCCGGTGCCGCCGCGGCACGCTATGCCCAATGCATAGGCAGTGATTGTACGCGTTGATGCCGCGACCCATTCGAGGCAGTACGGATCGACGGAATCACGAAAAAGCTCCCTATTCACGCGCGGGACCAACGGAGGGAACCGGAAACGGCGCGTCTATCGAATTCCGCTCGTTCGAGAGAGCGGACGAAAAGCGCAGGCGCGTGCGGAACGGGCGTACCGAAATTCTTGGCGGCAACCAGTCCCTGTCACAGATCGGTTACTTTAAGAGGCGACGAATATCGCAGGCGCACGCGGTAGGCCGCGCTTGCGAGGAGAACCCGCGGGAATGTGAGCCACGCCAAGCGGGTTCACCTCGCGGTAACTACGCGCCTGGCCGTGGACTCCGGTCATCGCGTTGGCGGACGTCGTTGACCGGAGCTCACAACCACAACCTAGACTACGCCCGCAAGCACAGCTGCTGCATCGCCGAAACGTCACCGTCGATGCTCACACTCTGATGATAACCTATAGAGCGGTCTGTCCGTGGTCAGCCATGTGGGCGCGGTGATTGCCACAGGTAGAGCGTCTGATCCAGATCGGCGCGCGACTAGGGCACGGATAGCCCCGCGTCCGGCGAGATCTCAGAGACCAGTTTTCCTTGTTTTTTCCGATGCCGAGGTGTCCCGGAACACCGGATTTTGGATGCCGTGCTCCACCCAAACCCTGACGCCCCTGTTTCGGCGCAGGCCACCTATACGTCAGCACTCCTCGGCGGGAAGTTCCGAAGTCTTGAGTGCTGCGGGATACCGCCTCCAGCTTGCTGCGACAATCGTGCCGAGGGCCGAGGCGGCCGCACGCTAGCAGCGCGATGTCCCGGTGCCGCAAGCTCTGTGAAGTGGCGCCCTAGTCGGGCATCAGCGAAGAGCCCGAGCACTCTACACGCGTCTATTGCGCTGTCTGCTTCACGCGCTCACTCTTTGTGGCTCAATGGTTCGTTGGAGGTTGGGGAGGGGCAGCACGGAAAGCGAGCGCACACCTTGGGCGCCGTGGATGAGTACCCCCTCGATGTCGGCCGTAGCCGATGGGCCGGTATGCAAGACGGCATAGTGGCTGGCGTGGAATTCCGGCCGCCGATAGGCGTGATGGAGATTGACGACGATGTCAGCGGGATCGAGCAGCACGATCAGATGCTGCGCGAGATAAGCGACGGCATTAACGCGCAGCTCCCTGTCGCTCAACAGGACCGAGCCGGTCTCGGCGACGGCGAATGCGGCACGAACGATCGCGTAATCTACATCTGCCAGACCGTGCGGCTCGCGGACCCCGGCGATGTCGCGGTTGCCGGCGATCTCCTGCACTGTCGAGCAGACAACCTTGGCGTTTGCGATCTTCGCTCGGACAGGCGCAAGGACATCGCCCGAGGTTGGGGGATCGAGAAAGACGCCGCCCATTCGCTGCAGGCTCGCTTTGAACGCAACCAGAAGCGAGGTGGGCGGGTGACTGTCGAACAGGGGAACTTCGGGCAGCGGCCGCCCCGGCTGCGGCCGATGGGCGCGAATCGAGGCGAGGATCTGATCGCGGCTGCTCATCGCCCGTCTCCCCGGTTGGCGCGGAACCAACTGTGGAATGTCTGCTGGGCGGGGTGTGGCACGTCGCGGTGCTTCCCCCAGGCGTTGAACCGGTTGTAGATGATAAAGTGCGGAAGATGGGCGAGCGCAACATCGGCGGCGGCAATGGCGGCACGATAGGCAGCAGGCCGCGAGAGCAGCTGCCCGGCGGCCTTCATCGTTACCTTCTTCACGAACGGCACTTCGTGCCGCTTCACCAATTCGCGTCGCCAGGCATAGATCTGCTCGTGAATGTTGATCTTAACCGGACAGACATTGCTGCAGCTGCCGTTGAGCGTCGAAGCAAAGGGCAGGTTGCTGTATTTCCGCGCGTTGAAGGTAGGATCGATGATGAGGCCAATTGGACCAGAATAGGTGGCGCCGTAGCTCAAGCCGCCGCTGCGTCGGTAGACCGGGCAGGTGTTCATGCAGGCGCCGCAGCGGATGCATTTGAGCGAGGTCCAGAACTCGGCTAGGCCGAGACGGGATGAGCGCCCATTGTCGACCAGAACGAAATGCATCTCGCCGCCCTTGCGGGGTCCACGAAAATGTGAGGTGTACTGCGTGATCGGTGAACCGAGCGCGCTGCGCGACAACAGGCGCACGAATACCGCAAGGTGCTCGAGCCGCGGGATAATCTTCTCGATGCCAATCGAGGCAATGTGCAGCGTCGGCACGTTGGCCGAGAGATCGGCGTTACCCTCATTGGTGCAGACGACGATGCCGCCGGTCTCGGCCACCGCGAAGTTGCAGCCGGTCATGCCGGCGTTGGCCGCTAGAATCCGTGGCCGGTTCGACTCACGCTCCGCCTCCGCCAAATAATGAACGTCGCTGTCATCGGGGTCAGTGCCGATCGTGCGGGCAAATACTTGCGCGACGTCGGTCCTGAGCTTGTGCACGGCCGGGACGACTACATGGCTCGGATCTTCGTTATCGAGTTGCTGGATGCGCTCACCCAGATCGGTCTCGATCACCTCGATGCCGACTGAGGCCATGTAGTGCCGAAACCCGCACTCCTCTGTCAGCATCGACTTGCTCTTGATCAGCGACTGGGCGCCATGGTCGGCCAGGATGCCGTGAACGATCCGGTTGTGTTCGGCGGAGTCGCGCGCCCAATGCACATGGATGCCATTAGCTTGCGCGTTTGCCTCGAATTGCTCGAGGTACGTGTCGAGGTGGGTGAGCGTGTGTTCCTTGATCGCGGAGGCAATCGAGCGAAGGGCTTCCCACTCGGGAATGCCGTGCATCTCGCGATCGCGCTTCTGTCGCAGATCCCAGAGCCGTTCGTCATGCATCTTCTCGTGCTCGGGTGCGGCGATGAAGCGCGCAGCGGCCTCCGCCTGATCGACCGGCCGATTGCCGTGGACCTTGGCGCCGCGCGGCTGCGACTCGGGTTTTGCGCGCAGCGGCTTTGACACTCCCTCAGCGTGATCGAGGCGGTGGCCGTCGCGGTAAATACCGTCCGGATCCTCACGAGCCAACAGCTCGGGGTGTAGCATCTCGCCAGTGCCGTCCGAGCGTTCGGGCTCAGGGCTCATGCGCTGGCTCCATTGAGGATCTGAGCGATATGAATGAACTTGATCGGCACGCCGATTCGCTCCGCGCAGCCCTGCTGGTGCATCAAGCAAGAGCTATCGGCCGACACGATGTACTCGGCGCCGGCGCGCGCGTGATCGCTGACCTTGTCATAACCCATCTTGGTGGAAACGACTTCCTCGAACACCGAAAAGGTCCCGCCGAAGCCGCAGCATTCGTCGGGTCGCGCAGGGGTGACGAACGTGATCCCCTCGACCTTCGAGAGCAAATCCATTGG
This sequence comes from Hyphomicrobiaceae bacterium, assembly GCA_051985875.1. Lineage (GTDB taxonomy): Bacteria > Pseudomonadota > Alphaproteobacteria > Rhizobiales > Hyphomicrobiaceae > AWTP1-13. The sequence continues at coordinate 3,033 of JBPYEF010000239.1, read as the reverse complement.
CTTTGAAAAGAACGGCTCGTTGAGCTCGGAAGGCTTTGCATGCTTCAACGCTCGCAGCGTACCGCAGCTGTTGTGCAGCCCTACCCGGTGCGGGAATTTTGCCCACGGAAACGCGGCTGCTTTCTGAATGTCATGCAAAAACTCGACCAGCTCGTAGGTGCGCGCGCGGACGTCCGTAACCTCCGGTGTTTGCTCGATCGCATCGAAATTGTCGCGCACGTGATGGACGCAGCTGCCGGAGGGCGCCACGATGTAATCGAAACCCGCAAAATTACGCACGAACAATGCCTCGGTGTCGGCACACTCGGCGTTAAACCCGCTGTTCGCCATCGGCTGTCCGCAACAGGTCTGATCGCGCGGGTAGACCACGTCGTGCCCGAACCTTTCCAGCAACTCGAGCGTGGCGATCCCGACCTCCGGGAGGAAGGCATCGATATAGCAGGGAATGAACAACCCGATACGCATTTGCCATCCTTCATGCGCTCCGCCTCAGCCACGCTCCGTCACCGCCCCGTCGCAGCGCCAAAGCCCCCAGACCAGTGCGATTCCGGCGAGCCGGTTGATCGACGGCGCCGACGTCGCCTGAAACCCGTACCCTGTTGGAAACATGAAATGAGAGAGCGGGCGTTCCATGCTTGCCATTGCTCCTCGCTCGTCGTAACCGTTTGCGGTTGTTCACTGTTGTTTTTGTATCGCCACGCGAAAGCTCGCAGCAGGCGCATTACATCGTGGTCGTACTCTTCCGGCGGTGCGCTCCCGGCGACGCCCCGGTCGACCAGGTCGGCATCCACACAATCGTGAAAAACTCCAAGATCGAACTGCGTGCTGTCGAAATTAGCTAGGTGGACTTCAGCAAGCCTGCCGAGTATGAGGCCGCTCTCCTGCGTTCGGCGACTCCAGCACCGGCACAGGAGGCGTCTGCGTCGAATGCCTTCATGCGTCCCCTCCCTCCCATCGATCTTCTTGTCGGCAACGGATCTCCTACGGGCTCAACGCTGCATCTGCAGATTCATCGGCTCGCCCGGCGGCATCATGTTTTCGTTCAAGTCGGTAATGATCCACAGCGAGCCGCCAACGATCAGGGTTACGATCAGAATGCCAAATGCCAGCGCCAAGACGTTGTTGGTGTTGTCCGGTCCGGTGGTAATGTGCAGGAAGAACACCAGATGCACTCCCATCTGCGCGATGGCGAGCACGGCGAGCCCCAACGCTACGCCAGGCATCCAGAGCAGCGACGTGTTTGCTACCCAAAAAGACGTTGCCGTGAGGATCACGGCCAAAAGCAATCCGATCGTGTAGATGAGCACACTGGACGACTCGATCGCCTGCAGCCCTCTGTCTCCGGGTGCGCGATCGTACCCCGTTGCCGTCATGGCGCTACTCCCATCAAATAGACGACCGTGAATATCCCGACCCAAATAATGTCGAGCGTGTGCCAGAACAGGGAAAAACATTTAAGACGACGCTGCACGGTCGAACGGAAGCCCTTGATTGCCACCTGCGCCATCATCACTAACAGCCAGATCAGGCCGATAGTTACATGCAGCCCATGGCAGCCAACGAGCGTGAAAAATGCCGAAAGAAACGCGCTGCGTTGTGGGGTCGCGCCCTGGGCGACCATGTTGGCGAACTCGCGGATCTCAAGCGCAAGGAACGCGGCCCCGAGCGCGAAAGTGACCACGCCACCCAAATAGGTACCAACACTGCGTCGCGCGTTGACCGCCAACGACATCAGCCCGCACGCGTAGCTCGAGGCGAGAAGAAAGGCGGTTTCGAGCGCAACGCTCACCTGATTGAACAGCTCGGCACCGGTTGGACCGCCCGCGGTCGCGCGCTTAAGCACCGCAAATGCGGCAAACAGCGCCGAGAACATGACGATGTCGCTTAACAGGAATATCCAGAAGCCATAGGCGACCACGATCCGCTTGGGAGCGGGGCCGGCTTCGCTGCCAGGAACGATCGCTTCTCGATCGATAGCATAAGCGGTAGCCGCGACGGTCATACGATGCCCCCATTGACGCGATCGAACTGGGCAATCGTCTCGGCTGGTATCTCGATTTCCTCGCTCTTGCGAAAGGCGAAGCCCAGGAGCGTCACGAATGCCCCGAACACTCCGAGCATTGCCATCCACCAGATGTGCCAGATCAACGCAAAGCCCGTGACAACGGCGAAGAACGCCGTAACAAACCCGGTCGCGCTGTTGCTGGGCATTTCGATCGGTTCGTACACATGCGCGGGCTGAGTTCTCTGCCCGCGTTTTTTCCACGCCCAATAGGCGTCTCTCTCGCCCACTTGCGGCAGGGTGGCGTAATTCCAGGGGGGCGGTGGCGACGCCGTCGACCACTCGAGAGTGCGGCCGTTCCACGGATCTCCCGTCACGCGGAGCTGCTCGCGGGCGCGGATCGACACGAACAGCTGGCCGAGCTGGCAGGCGATTCCCGCCAGAATCACGACGGCACCGACCTCGGCAACCAAGAGCCACGGCTGCCAAGAGAGAACATCATAGTGCTGGAGACGCCTAGTCATGCCCATCAGGCCCACCACATAGAGTGGCATGAACGCCAGATGGAAGCCGATGAACCAGCACCAGAACGCGGCTTTACCCCAGCGTTCGTCGAGCTTGAAGCCAAATGCCTTGGGAAACCAATAATTAAAGCCGGCAATAGCGCCGAATAGGACGCCGGGGATGATGACGTGATGGAAATGAGCGACCAAGAACAGGCTGTTGTGCACCTGCCAATCGACGGGAGGCACGGCCAGCAGCACACCCGTCAGCCCGCCAAACACGAATGACACCATGAAGCCGATGGTCCACAGTACCGGCACCGTGAATTGCACGCGCCCGCCGTACATCGTGAACAGCCAGTTGAAGATTTTGACGCCCGTCGGCACTCCGATGATCATGCTCGCGATGCCGAAGAAGGCATTGACGCTTGCGCTAGCCCCCATGGTGAAGAAGTGGTGCAACCAAACCATCATGGAGAGAACGCAAATCGCCATGGTGGCAGCGACCATCGAACGGTAGCCGAACAG
>JBPYEF010000238.1:0-5630 GCA_051985875.1 Hyphomicrobiaceae bacterium | reverse complement strand
GAGGCTCTACCGTTCGATCGCGGCGATCCTCGCGGAACGGCTGCGACTGACCTCGATGCACCTCGATTATCTGATCGAGGGCATCGATTTCTACAGCCGCGTCCGCTCCGATATCGAGTCCGCCGCGGCCAAGCTGCCCGGGGCCGATTGGCGCTCGGGTCTGGTCGCTGCCGTCGTCGAACGCGAACGCAAGTCGCTGGAGTAGGCGCGCCCGGCGTCGGGCTCAGTGATAGGCCGAGACGTTACTGGGCCATCCTTCCTGGGCGATCCTTCCCTGGAGAGGCTTCCCCGCGCTTCCCTGGGCCGCGCTTCCCAGGGCCGCATGGGCCGTGGCGCGCAGTGCCCTGGCACGGGGCTACCTGTTGCAGGTCCACCGCCCTACATTCCTGAGGGGTCTCCTGTGCAGGAGGCGCGGATCCAGCGAGCGTGGCGATGCGTGTGGTGATTTGCGGCGGCGGGGTCATCGGCGCCGCTACGGCGTATTTTCTCTCCCGCCGTGGCGTGCGGGCGATCGTCGTCGAGGGAACGGCACCGGCGTGCGCCGCGTCCGGCAAGGCCGGCGGCTTTCTCGCCCGCGATTGGTGCGACGCTACCCCGCTCGAGGCTCTGGCGCGCCGCAGCTTCGAACTGCATGCCCGGTTGGGCCATGAGCTTGGCGGCGATTGGGGCTATCGCCGCCTGACGACCTATGGCGGCACGGTCGGCAATCGCGGACGCCCGGGCAATCACCTCTCCTGGCTGGCGGCGGACGTCGTCACGCACCGCCTCGGCTCGCCGCAAACCACCGCCCAGGTAAACCCGCGTCAATTCACCGAAGCGCTCCTGCGCGCTGCCCAGGCGCAGGGCGCCGAGCTGCGCCGCGGCCGGGTCACCGGGCTGGCGGGCGCTACCGGACGAACACGCGGGGTCGATGTCGACGGTCGACGGCTCGAGGCGGATGCGGTCGTGATCGCCACGGGGCCATGGTCCCTGCAAGCGGTGTGCACGGTTGATCTCCCGCCAGTGTTTGCGCTTAAGGGACACAGCCTGCTGTTCGCAACGGGTAGGGCGCTTCCCGCCGAGGCGCTGTTCCTCGAGGTTACGGACGCGCATGGCGGCGCGCAATCGCCGGAGGTGTTTCCTCGCCCCGACGGCACCACCTACGTCTGTGCCATTTCCAGCGATAGTCCGCTACCGGACAATCCAGCGCAGGTTTCGCCCGACCCCGGGGCCATGGCGCGGCTGCACGCGATCTGCGCTCGGCTCTCACCCGTGCTCGCCGAGGCGAAAGTTCTCGCCCAGCAGGCCTGCTATCGCCCGACGACTGCGGACGGCCTGCCAATGATCGGAGCGCTTCCGGGCCTCGAGGGCACCTACCTCGCCACCGGCCACGGCGTTTGGGGCATCCTCAACGCACCGGCTACCGGCGAGGCAATGGCCGAGCTGATCACCGGCGCGCCGTGCAGCACCGCGTTGCAACCATTCGACCCCGGACGATTCTACCGCGGAGCTCGCCAGGCCGAACGGTCGCCGACGCGCAACGATACAGGGGACACCACATTGCCGTAAGTACACCAGGAGGCTCGCGCATGCCGGAAATCCTGCAGCTGAACGCCAATGGTTGGGTGCCGAACAATCCCCGCCTCCCGGTGTTGCTCTACCGCCATGCCGTTTCCTGCGATCAGGGTGATGTCGCGGCCGTGCTCGAGGACACTTTCCGACGCAACGGCTGGCCCCCGCAGTGGCGCAATGGCGTTTATGCCTTTCACCACTACCATTGCAACGCACACGAGGTGCTCGGCTTTGCTGCCGGCCGGGCGCGCCTCGTTCTCGGCGGGCCACGCGGGCATGAGGTCGCCGTTGCCGCGGGCGACGTCGCCGTCCTACCCGCGGGAACGGGCCATTTCCGGCTCGAAGCCAGTCGCGATTTTCTGGTGGTCGGCGCTTATCCGCCCGACCAGACCCAGGTCGATTTGTGCCGCGGGGCCGCGACCGCGGCAATGCTGGCGCGCATCGCGGGACTGCCCTTTCCCAGCACCGATCCCGTCGCCGGTGCGGGCGGTCCGTTGCCAGCGCTCTGGCGCGCGGCAGCGCACGGGCGCGCCTGACAAGGCTGGACCGACAGATGGAAACCGCGTGCCTCTCGCGGAAACTTTGTCGTTCATTTCGGCCGTTCATTTCACATGTGTGCCCCGTATTCGCCAAACCCGGACGCGAGCCATCTTGCGCAACTGCCCAACACGGGCGCGGGTTCTTTTTCCGTTCTCAACAGGTCCCGGGCTTCGCCCGAAGCCGCCTTCACCCCCACCCTGGCGCTGCGCGCCGAGGGTGGAGCACTGGCGGCAGTTTGGTAGTTTCAGTGGCTCACCATCGGCGGCGCCTGATTAAAGACGTATACGGACGATACTGCCGAGCGAACGGCGACGCGCGCGAAGGTCTTCGCTCAGGGCGGACCGCGTGCCGAAGGCCGGCGGCGCGTTTGCCGGTGGACGCGGGCGTCTCGCCGACCGCTTGCCGATTGTGCCGCGCGCGATTTGGGCTAGATTGCCGCATGTGACCCGCCTTGCACTTGCCCAGGTTCGGCTCCGCTACGTCATCGAAGGCCGCGCGCTCGACGCGGCCACGGAGGCCGCCTTGCAGGCCGATCCGCGCGCGGGTGCCAAGGCGATCCTTGAAGCCGTCGCGCGGCGGCGGTTTGCCAACCGCTCGGAAGGCCAGCGGCTGCGGCGCATGCTGCGCTTCGAGACGACCCTCTGGACGTGCGGCGTGCTGCACGTCGCCGGAGTCGACGAGGCCGGCATGAGCCCTCTCGCCGGTCCGGTCGCGGCTGCCGCCGTGGTATTCTCTCCGGGCGCGCGCATACCCGGCATCGACGACTCAAAGAAGCTCGATGCAGCGACGCGCGATCGCCTTGCATCGGAAATCAAGGAAACGGCCGCCGCCTGGTCGGTTGGCTTCGCCGCGGTCGAGGAGATAGACAGCATCAATATCTACTGGGCAGGCCTGCGCGCCATGCGGCGGGCCATTGATGGTCTGGGAATTGCTCCCCAACACCTGCTGATCGACGCGCGGCGGCTCAAGGAGGTAAGCATACCCCAGCAGGCCATCGTCCGCGGCGACTGCAAGAGCTTGACGATTGCCGCGGCCTCGATCCTTGCCAAAACCGCGCGCGACGCGCTGATGTGCAAGCTCGACAGCGAGCATCCCGGGTATGGATTTGCCCAGCACAAGGGTTATCCGGTCCGCGCGCACTTGGCCGCCTTGAATAAACTCGGCGCCTCGCCGGTCCATCGCCGCTCGTTCGCGCCGGTGCGTTGCGTGCTCGGCTTGCCGCCGCTGCCACCGTGGCCGAGCCCCGATGCCGCGGCGGACGGAACGCCCTCATGCTGAGCCGTCGCGAGCGCCTGCGCACGCCGCAGCCCGCAACCGCAGCGGCGCCTGCGGTCGCCTCGATAAACCAGCTTGGGAGTGAAACAAGATGCACGATACGGCAGCCACGCCCGATGCCACATCCGGCACGGCACCGGCACTGAACGGAGTCCGCGTTCTCGACCTCACCCAGTTCGAGGCGGGCCCATCCTGTACCGAAGCGCTCGCGTGGCTTGGCGCCGACGTTGTCAAGTTGGAAGAACCCAATCGCGGCGATCCGGGTCGCTGGGGATTCAGCGACCGTCCCGACGCCGATGCGCACTACTTCATCTTCTACAACCTGAACAAGCGCAGCATTACCTGCAATCTCAAGACCGCCGAGGGTAAGGAACTGCTGACGCGGCTGATCGCCAAGGCGGATGTGCTGGTCGAGAACATGGCGCCCGGCACATTCGCGCGGCTCGGCTTCGACTACCCGCGACTGCAGGCGATTAATCCGCGCCTGATCTTCGCCCAGATCAAGGGCTTCGCGGCAGAGAGCCCGCACGCCAACTATCTGTCCTTCGACATGATCGCCCAGGCGATGGGCGGGACCATGGGCGTCAACGGCCATCCCGATGCACCGCCCATCCGTCCCGGAGCGACCATCGGCGATACCGGGACGGGCATGCTGTGCGCCATGGGCATCATCGCCGCCCTGTTTCAGCGCGTGACCACGGGGCGCGGCCAACACATCCAGATCGCCATGCGGGATGCGATGTTGAACTACTGCCGTACGCCGATGAGCCGCCAGGCCAGCCGCGACAGCGTGCTGCCGCGCGGCGGCAACGGCGTCGTGGGCACCGCGCCGGGCGGGTTGTACAAGTGCGCTCCAGGGGGACTGGACGACTGGTGCTACGTTTTCGCCTCGCGCGGCAATGAGGAGCATTGGCGTCGCCTGGTGCGCGCCATCGGGCGCGAGGACCTGTTGGAAGATCCGCGAATGGTGGACGGGACGACCCGCGCCAACAACCGAGAAGCGGTCGACGCCGCCATCAGCCAGTGGACGTCGCAGCGCACAAAGCTCGAGGTGATGCGCATCATCGCCGGCGCCGGCGTGCCGTGCGGGGCCGTTCTCACCACGCTCGAGCTGCTTCAGGACGCCGATTTGCATGCGCGTGGCATGATGCAGAAAATTGATCATCCGGTGCGCGGATCCGTGACGGTACCGGCTTTTCCGCTGCGCATGTCCGACAGCAAGGTGGCCTTGAAGAGCGCACCGGTCCTTGGCGCCGACACGGAAGCTGTGTGTGGCGAGTGGCTCGGCTGCCCGCCCGGAGAAGTTGCGGATATGCGTCAGCGCAAGGTGATTTGACGGGCGAGCGTTGCGTTGCCGAGGGCACGCTGGTTGACGGCGCGTCTGCCTTGGCCGGGCCGGACCGACCGGCGAGGCGTAACTTGCGAGCCCTCCACGAGGAGCGACGATCATGGCGGCAGAGCGCAGCATCGACACCGGTACCGATCACCTGCTGTGCGCGACTGCGCATGGGGTTGCAACCTTGACCATGAACCGACCGCAGGCGCGCAATGCCCTGTCGGCGGAGTTGTCCGCAGCACTGCAGCGCGCCATTGCGGCGTGCGCCGCAGACTCGGCGATCGGCGCGCTTCTGATCACCGGCGCGGGGCAAGCCTTCTGCGCTGGTGGCGACGTGAAGCGTATGGGAGAGCGCCGGCCCACGACGCTACCGGGAGCGGACGAGCGGCTCCGGACCATGCAGCAACGCCATCACGGAATTTGCGGTGCGCTTCACGCCCTGCGCAAACCGACGGTCGCCGCGCTTCCCGGTCCCGCGGTCGGGGCAGGGCTGGCGATTGCGCTCGCCTGTGACATGCGCCTGGCAGCGGCCTCGGCGTTCGTCAGCACGGGATATGCTAAAATCGCCTTGAGCGGCGACTACGGCATTGCCTGGCTACTGGCGCACAGCATTGGGCCGGCGCGCGCCCGCGCGTTGCTGTTGACGAACGAGCGCATTGCGGCAGCGCGCGCCGCCGAACTCGGCATCGTGCATCGCGTCATCGCCGACGACGTCCTGCAGGAGGAGGCCTTTGCGCTCGCCCGATCACTCGCCGAAGGCCCGAGCGTCGCCTTCCGTTACATCAAGGACAATCTCGACGAGGCACTGTCACTCCCCTATGCGGCGGCCATCGACCGCGAGGCCGAGCGGATGCTGCGCGCCCAGGATACGCAGGATCACAAGGAGGCCGTGCAAGCGTTCCTGGCCAAGCGCAAGCCGAGCTTTCAG
>JBPYEF010000237.1:0-4180 GCA_051985875.1 Hyphomicrobiaceae bacterium | reverse complement strand
GGTCGCTGCTCGCGCTGGGGGATCGTGGCGTTCGCCTCCTCGCTCGATCAGGCAGGTCCGATCGCCAAGACGGTGCGCGATGCGGCAATCCTCTTGCGCCACATGGCGAGCGCCGACGCGAAGGACTCGACCTGCCACGATGCGCCGGTGCCGGACTACGAGGCCGCGGTCGGCGGCAGCATCAAGGGCCTCAAGGTCGGCGTGCCACAGCAATACCGCATTCCCGGCATGGCGCAGGAAATCGAGGACCTTTGGCAGAGCGGCATCCGCTGGCTCGAGGCGGGCGGGGCGCGTGTCACACGCGTTTCCCTTCCCCACACCAAGTATGCGCTGCCGGCCTACTATATCGTCGCGCCCGCAGAGTGCTCCTCCAACCTGGCGCGCTACGACGGGGTGCGCTACGGGCTGCGCGAGGCCGGGCGCGATTTGCTCGACAGCTACGAGACGACGCGCGCGGCCGGATTCGGCGCCGAGGTGCGCCGGCGCGTGCTGATTGGCACCTACGTCCTCTCCGCCGGCTACTACGACGCCTACTACCTGAAGGCCCAAAAGGTGCGCACGCTCGTCAAGCGTGACTTCGATGCAGTGTTCAGGGACGTCGATGTGCTGCTGACGCCGACGACGCCCGGGCCCGCCTTCGGCATCGGCGAAGTGAGCGGAGACCCACTGCAGATGTATCTCAACGATGTGTTCACGGTGACCGTCAACATGGCGGGATTGCCGGGCATATCCGTGCCGGCCGGTCTCTCCCGCGAGGGCACCCCCCTCGGGTTGCAGCTGATTGGCAAGCCCTTCGACGAGGAGACCCTGTTCCGCGCCGGTCAGGTGATCGAGGACGCGGCGGGCAGGTTAGCGGTGCCGCAGCGCTGGTGGGGGTAAGGCGCGCCGGGCCCGGGCCGGTGCCGAGCGTGTCGGCGCCCGGCGCGCGGTCCTCACCCCGGGGCGGGATCGCCATCGCTCGGCGCTTGCGGGCGCCATTGCCAACGCCGGCGGCAGTTTGTAAGCCGGTCTGCCACCGCGCCGAGGAGTTTGCCCATGTCCCCGCGCCCCCCTGCGGCTTGCCAGCAGATGAGCGAAGTTCGCGCCGAGATCGATCGCATCGACAGCGCGCTCGTTGACATGATCGCCGAGCGCTTTGGCTACGTGGAACGGGCCTGGCAGCTGAAGCTGGTGGCGAAACAGGAGGCCAGCGTCCCCTGGCGCAATCAGCAGGTGATCGACAAGGTGCGGCTGCGCGCCAAGGCGAAGGGCGTGCCGCCGGATTTGTGCGAGGCGCTATGGCGACAGATGATCGGTTGGTTCATCCAGTACGAGGAGGAGAAGTTGCGCGCGACGATCGAGGGCCGGTCGGGCGCCTGATGCGCCGCTGCGGTGGCGCGCCCTCCGGCGGCCGCAGGCGGGATTGATGGTGCTGCGCATCTGGTTACTGCTTACCGCGGCGCTGCTCATCGGCCTGGCGCTGTGGGCCTTCGCGCCGATGCTCGTGTTCCTCGTCCTGCTCACCGCCGCGCTCGGCATCGCCAGCGCCGTGATGATCGCGCTGGCGAAAACGCTGCGCGGCTGGCGCGAGGGTCGCCGAGGATCGGGCTGAGCGGTCCCCTCCGCCATCAAGTCCCCGCCGCGCCGGCGAGCGTCACTGCCCCGCTGCAGCGTGCAGTGATGACGCACGCTCCTGGGACGGCGCCGGCCGGAGGATCGTCGCGCAGGCGGGGTTCAGGGCATAGAGCAGCGCCAGTCCCGGACGGTCGAGGGTGAAGGATTCTCCGGCGCCGAGGACGATGTCGCGCACATCGTTCTGTTGCGTCAGCCAGATCATGCCCTTGAGGCAGAGAATCGTCTGACCCGTACCATTCCTTACTCTGAGTAGCGTCCGTTGCTCGAGGGCAATCGGGCCATTGCGCGGTGCCAGCATCGGCTCCTCCGGAATTCTCGGACCATGCGCCGTGCGCATGGAAACCCCCACCTCGGGGCGTCAAGCCGCGGCGCGGCCGATCCCTGCGACGCGCAGTCAAACGCATGTCGCTGCGCGGCACAAACGATGTTTTGTCACCGCAGGGATGAGCGCAGCTAAAGTGCGGATCGCTCGCCAGCAGACGCAACCGGCAGACTTGCCGGCACCGCGCGCGTCGGCGCATGCGCGCGCCAGCAGCGGCGGCGGGTCGCGGAAGCGAGGTTTCGGGCGGCGCTCAGCTACCGACCACCAGCGGCGCGCTCAGGCGGCGCAGCGTGGCGAGCGCGCTCTGGGCGGTAATGCGCCCCGTTCTCGGGTTTTCAGCCGACGGAACGTTGGCGATCGTCATGGTGAGGTCGGCCGCATCGGATACAACGCGTACGGTATGCGTGTTGCGGGTGACGGCCGGATCGGCCCACATTTCGACCTGCGTGCGATCCGGGCCGATGCCTGCCAGCGACAACGCCACGGCGACGTTGAGATTGGCGGGAAACCCGACGATCGCTTGGCGTGCGCTGCCCGCAAACACCAGCAACGGTTCGCGCAGGTCTTTGAGCGCGATGCCCCGCTGCACCACCAGCGGCGCGCCGGCGAGGCTGGCCGGCGGCTTGCGCGTGGTGAGCGTGACCGACGCGATCTCCCCTTCCGCCGCTGCGCGCACGGCATCGAGCCCGAGCAGCGCCCCGGTGGGCACGATGATGCGCGCTCCCGTGGTGCGCGCGCGTGCGATCAGCGCCATGTGGTCAAGAAGGGCGCCAACCGACAGCGGCATGAACGTGCGTCCGCGCGCGATGGCCGGCTCGGCGACCGCCAGGAAGTGCTCGGAGGGCATGCATTCGAGAACGACATCGGCCGCGTCGGCGAGCGCCGCGAGGCCGACGAGCGGCGGCGGCGCGCGCAACGACGAAAGCGCCTTGGCCCCCCGCGCGACATCGCGCACCGCCGCGGCAACGAGCGTCACGCCGGGCACCGCGCCCGCATCGACGCGGCGCGCGACGGCCAGGCCGATCGCCCCGAGGCCCGCAATCGCCAATCTGAGGTCCGACACGTGTTTTTGCCCCTCGCCGAGCTCGCTTCCTGCCGGCCGTGGCCGGTCGAGGCGGCGCATTGTGCGCCAATTCGCGCCCGTCGGCACGTGGTTTGCGAACGGCGCGATGTACAGCGGTGAGGAACCGGCAGGACAAAGCGCTTCGGGAATGCCAGCCACACCGGCTATAGGGAGCGGTGCCCGGGGAGTTCGGCACCAGTCCGGCAGGCGGACCGGGGGCAAGGCGTGGCGAGGGCGCGCGATTTGCCCGCTTGCGCCGCGCGCCCCGCCGATGTCTGCCCGATCGATGAGCTTTCGGCGATGCATTGGAAGATCAAGGCGGCGGCGTTTCGCGCGCTCACGCTTGTCCCGCACGGGGCCGACCTCCACTACTGGGCACAGCGGCGCGTCACGAGAACACTCCCGGGTTCGGCGCAATACCTCGACAGCTACTGGGAGGCGGCGCGCTCCTTGCTGGCACTGTGGCGCAAGCACGCGCAGACGCCGGGGCCCGACGCGCTGCTGGAAATCGGTGCCGGGCGCAATCTCGCGGCGCCGCTCGCGCTGTTGCAGATGGGCGTGGCGCGCGTTCTGGCTTCGGACGTGCAGCGCCTGGCACGCATCGATCTGGTGCGCCATGCGGCCCAGCATATGGCGCACAGGGCAGGGAGCAGCATGTCCGCCATTTCCTCCTGGGCGGAGCTCGAGGGGATCGGCCTCCGCTACCGTGCGCCCGACCGCATGCGCGCTCCCTATCCGGAGGCCTTCGCGTGCTCCTGCTCAAACGCGGTGCTCGAGCATGTGCCGCGCCGGCAGCTGCCGGAGCTGATCGCCGGGCTCAAGTCGGCGACGCGGCCGGGAGGGCTTTCCATCCACTTCATCGACTACAGCGATCACTACGCCCGCGACGACGCGAGCGTTTCGCGCTTCAACTTTCTAACCTTCACGGATCGGCAATGGGCCAAGTACAACAGCGCCCTGCAGCACGTAAATCGGCTGCGTCACAGCGACTATCTGCGGCTGTTTCGCGCCGCCGGGTTCACCATTGCCGAGGAGGCGACGCGGCGCGGCGAGCCGAGCGCCGAAGTGCGGGCGAAGCTCGCCCCCGAGTTCCGCGGTTACGCTGAGCGCGATCTCTACAGTCTCGAGGGGCGCATCGTCGCGGTCGCCTGAGTTTTGCCTGCGTGCCGTGCCGCGGCAGA
>JBPYEF010000236.1:0-5281 GCA_051985875.1 Hyphomicrobiaceae bacterium | reverse complement strand
AAGCTGCTGCTGCGAACGGATTTGTCGCAGGAGCCGGTCGCCCTGCCGTTCCGATTGGGCATCGCTTATCCGGTGCGGGGAGAAGTCATCGGAGAAGGCGTCGGTGCGACCCGGCACGGCGAGTTTTCCACCGGCACAGTGGTCGAAAAGGTTACGCAGTGGATCCCCAACCGCAGACTGGCATTTGTCATGCTCGATGAGTTGCCGGCAATGCGTGAGCTCAGTCCCTACACGCATGTGCACGCGCCGCATGTCATCGGCTACTTTCGCACCACCGACACCCGCTTCGAGCTTGCCGCCGGCGATGGCGGCACCGAGCTCACCGAATTCACATCCCACGAGCTCAAGCTCGAGCCCGTTCTGTACTGGTTGCCGCTGGCACGCTGGGTTGTGCGAATCAACAACGCCCGTGTGCTGGCAGGGCTCAAGCGCCAGGCCGAACGGGAGCAGGTGTCCGCTGCACACCGTGCCGAGGCACAGGGCAAAATCGAGTGACCGACCCCAAAAAAGCACGGCACAATTGATGAGACGCCCATTGAATGCGGCTGACCGGCTGACCATCGCCAGGATCGTGAAGGTCAATCATCCCGGTGAGTACGGCGCCATACGCATATACCGCGCCCAGGCTTGGTTCGCGCGGTGATCATAACGCATTCGCTGGAGGCCAACGACCACGGAAGAGCATTCCCGTAGCGCTCGCCGGGGAGGCGGCGACGTCCTTACTTCGCCGTTCCTCCGCTTTCGCCACAAAGCGAGTGCCTGCAAGAGCGAGGGTGGCAGCGGCGTGCCCCTGTGCAGCAGGCAACGCCAAGGTGCGATCGACCGCGATCAGCCCGGCGCGATCCCCTTGCGGGCGAGAAACTCGGGAAATGCGTCCTTGGCCCGCGCACCACGCATCACCTGCGTGGTGTAGCGGTGTTCCGCCGTCCAGCGCGCGGCTAGGCTTTCTCCTTGCTGCTCGAGCAGCAGCGCCTTGACGCCTTTCACAGCACCGCGATGGTTGCCCGCGATCATTTTTGCAATCTCCATCGTCTTGGCGCGAAGCTCGCGCTTTGGCACCAAGTGGTTGAGAAGGCCGATGCGATAGGCTTCCTCGGCCTCGACAATGCGGGCAGTGAACAGCAATTCCTTGGCCTGCGGCCAGCCGATCTGGCTGCCGAGTGACCAAGTGGCGTTAATCCTGCCGTAGGCAGCAGCGAGGAAACGGAAGCGCGAGCTCTCGCATCCGACCCTGATATCCAATGAAGAGGCGAGCACGGCGCCGCCGCCATAGGCGAGGCCGTTCAACATGCCGACGAGCGGTTTGCCGCAGACAGAGATCTCGAGGGCGCGTTGGGGGTTGCCCATGCGATCCTGCTCCTCGCGGGTATAGCGCTTGTCGTCCTCGACCTGCTCCTTGATGTCGCCCCCCGCGGTAAACGCCTTGTCGCCGGCGCCAGTGATCACTAGGCAGCCGATCGTGTCGTCGGCATCGAGCGTCTTCACCGCATCGAGCAACTCGGCCCCAAGCTTACGGTTCATGGCATTGAGGACCTGTGGCCTGTTGAGCGTGAGTATGCCGACGCCGTCCTCGCGCTCCACCAGAATATGCTCGTAAGTCATCGACTAGTTCTCCTCTGGCCGTCCTTGGCGCCGTATGTGCGAGGCGCACTGTGCATGAAAAGCCGCCAGCGAGGCGACAAGGTTCCACCGACACAGTGCAGCACCCAACTCGCAACCTGCCACCCTGCGTTCCTGCCGATCTGCGTCCGCCAACCAGGCGTGGAGCATGCGCTTGCAGGATTTTCGGATGCCATCGCGCCAACGATCGAACCGCCCATTGCGTCGCCGTCCATTAGCGTGTGTATCGTGGAAATTCGCGCCCGTTGTGCGCTGTCGCCGACACACAAATTCCGCGGCAGCATAGTCGTGCGCCACACGAACGGCGCACGTCACCTATCCGTGGTAATGCAGCAGCCGTCCCCGCCCGCCGTGCCAAATGCGGCCCAGGGACGGCATCGCTTTACTGCTCGTTGCCGCTAGGCGGCAACGAGCGTGGCGGCGGGCGCCGCAGCGCCGAGGCGAGTCCGCTCAAGACCTCGCGACCGGTCGGCTTCTTCGATCTCGGCCGCGGCGATGGCCCTCGCCAACGCGACATGCAACGCCTTTGCCGCATCGAGGGTCAGCTCGACCGCTGCCCGTGCATTCGGCGGCAGGCTCCGGTTGACGAAGTCTATGGTGATTGCGTCCTCGAGCAACGCGTGGCGCGCGTGGTCGTAGGAGACCACCGAGTGCGTGAGCAGGAACCAGTCGTCTTCACGCTTGGCCATGCCACTCGCAGCTGCGATCTCGACTATCGATGTGCACATGTTCGATTACCTCGCCAGATGCTTGCCAAAGAACGCGAATACCTTGTTCCAGCCATCGAGCGCCTGCTCCACCCGGTACATCGGCCGGTGGTAGTAGAAGATGCCGTGACCGGCGCCGTCGTAGCGGTAGAACTCGTAGGCCTTGTGGTGCTTCTTGAGCTCGGCCTCGTGTTGGTTCACCTGCTCGGGGCTTGGTGCGCGATCCTCGTTGCCGAAGATGCCCAGCAACGGGCAGCAGAGGTTCTTGGTCAGCTCGATCGGGGACGTCGGTGTCTTGGCGTTGAGTTCCTCTTTGGCCATCACGACGCGGCCGCCCCACAGGTCGGCGCACGCGTCGACATCCTTGCGATGGCAGGCGTAGAGGAAAGCGTGCCGACCGCCGGAGCAGGAGCCGAACGCGGCGACCTTGCCGTTGTGGGTCGGCTGCGCGCGCATCCATTTGACGGCGCCCTCCGTGTCGCCGATCACCTGGGCGTCCGGAACGCCGCCTTCCGCGCGCACCTTGGCGGCGACGTCGTCGGGGTTGCCCTGTCCGGAGCGCTCATAGAGGTTGTGACAAATGGCGATGTAGCCGTGGTGGGCGAACTTGCGCGTCATCTCGCAGTAGATCTCGCTCCAGCCGGGGAGGTGATGGACCAGCACGACGCCGGGAAAGGGGCCGGCCCCCGACGGACGCGCCGTATAGGCCGAGATCGGCTCGCCCTTGTCGCCGTTGATCTTTATGGTCTCCACGGTCATGCCACGATATGTCATTTGCGCTTACCTCCTTCAGCCTCCACCCGTCGGAGGAGCCCGATCGCGTGGTCAATGGTTATGAACTTTGAACGTTGACGCCGCTGCTGCCGGGGCCCTCCCTCGGCGGTTGCTAGACTGTCGACTGCCTCCCTGCGAATGCCCTGGGTATGCCTATAGCGCCTCACCGACGATGGTCAGGCCATTGAGCGCTCGCGGAAAGCCGCCGTAGGGAGCCGTTTGGATCACGGCCTCGATTACCTCCTCGCGCGATAGGCCAACATTGCGGGTCGATTTTGCAAACTTTCGCAGCTGAGACTCAAGCCCCATGGCAGTGAATGCCGCAAGCGCACACAGCATGCGCTGTCGCCGGTCGAGGCCCGGCCGCGACCAAAGCTCGCCGTAGCCGTAACGAATCGCCATTGGATAGAGCTCGCCGGTGGTCGTGTTGCCGGGCGCCGCATAGCCCTCCCGAGCGCGTTCCCCGTGCAGCCCGGCCATCAGCTCCCGGCCCTTGCGGTCAAGGTCCTGATCGCTGTCGGTCCGCCGCGGCTCCGGGGGTACGCTTAATCCGCGAGACTGGAAGACCTGTTGTGCGAGGGCGGATGACACGTCGGTTGTGACGAACCCTGCATAGAGCCCGACCTGTACGAATACTTCAAAGATGTTGCGCGGCGTAAGTCCCAAAGCGAGCGCAGCTTCGACCATCGGCTTCAGCGCCGCGAGGCGCTGCAAAACGCTGAGCACACTAAGCGTGCACAGCGCGCGGTCGGGGAGTGCGAGGTTCGGTCGGGCCCAGACGCCGCCGTGCACCAGCTCCGCCATCAGTTCGTCGACCCCGGGGATCGGCGAGCCCGTAGCGCCCAGCCCTAGCCGTGCCGCGACAGCCTTGCCTCGCTCCCTCAATGCATCGCGCGACATGACTTCCTCCGCCAACAAGGGCAAGAACGCCGAAAATGCTCCCCTCGCGCGTCGTGCGCAAGCCGCGCGTCCGGCTGCGTACCAGCTGTCGTGCCGACCTCTGCTGTTCAAGCAAGAGCCGACCGAGATGCGCACGTCAGGCGGCGGGTGTTTGCGGCCACCCACCTCCGATGGTCGATCACGGCGACCACCTGCGGTCACGTCGCCTCGGGCGCGGTTTGCGACCGACCATGTGGGATCAAAGCGTTACCACCACGTTGCCGATGTGCGTGCCGCGTTCGACGGCCTCGTGTGCGGCGACGATAGCCTCGAGGGGGTAGCGGGCGGCCACCGCGTGCTGCAGCTTTCGCTCGTCGATCCAGCGCGTCAGCTGCGCGATCGCCTCGCGGCGCGCCACGGGCGCCAGCTCGTATACGATAAAGAACCGGATCGCGGCACCCGTCAGGATCAGCGGCGAGAACAGCAGCTTGATCTCCTGCGAGTTGGTCCCATACGCGGCGATCAGGCCGTCGCGCGCCATGATCGCCGGGTAGAGGGTCGCGTTGCCGGCAATGTCGACCTCGACGACCCGCTCCACCCCTTGGCCGTTGGTCAGAGCCCTGACGCGCTCGGCAACGTTATCGGTTTTGTAGTTGATGATCGCGTCGGCGCCCGCGGCCCGCGCGTGCGCGGCCTTCGCCGGCGTGCTGACGGTCGCGATTACCTTGGCGGCACCCATCAACTTGGCCATCTGCACGGCATAGTGGCCGACCGCACCGGCGCCGCCGGCAACCAGAACGACCTTGCCCAGCACGCCGCCATCGGTCGCGAGCGCTTGGTAGGCCGTCAGCGCGGGAATACCAAGGCAGGCGGCCTCCTCGAAGCTCAGCGGCTCGGGCATGGCAGTGGCCTGCTCCGCCGGCAAGGTGATGAACTGCGCGCACGTACCGAGCGGCCGCTTCCATTGGCCGTTAAAGATCCACACCTTCTGGCCGATACGCTTGGCGGGAACACCCGATCCGACCCTTTCGATTACGCCAGCCCCGTCGCTGTGAGGAATAATGCGCGACGCGAGCATCGGCCGGGATCCGCTCCGTGCTTTAACGTCAGAGGGGTTGACGCCCGAAGCCTTAAGCGCCACGCGGACCTCGCCGGGCCCCGGCTCGAGGGCCGGCATCTCGCCGACCACAAGTACTTCCCGTGCCGCACCCGTCCTCTCATACCAAGCCGCTCGCATCGTGACGCCCACCTTGCTATCGCTGTGCCCGCCCCAACCATAGATCAGCACTATGCGCCGCCCC
>JBPYEF010000235.1:0-2299 GCA_051985875.1 Hyphomicrobiaceae bacterium | reverse complement strand
GCCAGCAGCAGGTGCCACCCGCTGCACATCCCGCGGTTGATCCGAATGCTGCCAGGCGCTTGCTCTAGGGCGCGCACGGCAACGCCACCGATCCGCCCCATTCGCATCACATCGATGGCCGCCCCAGCGGGTGCTGGCGAACGAAGGGGCACGGATGCCACCGGCGACGCCGGGCACGTCGGGCGGCGAGCGAGCGCCGGGCAGCGGTGTTAGGAATGGCGGCGCCATGCGGTTTTCTGCTGCAGATGACGGCGCATCGTGGCTGAACTTCGCGCTCTGGGTCGGCGCGGTCGTTGTGCTGCTTGGGCTGTTCTTTGTGCCCGCCGTCGCGCCGGCGCTGTTGCGGGCCGAGCATTGGGCCGCGGATTGGCGCACCGCGTTCCTCTCCGACCGTTTGCCGAGCTCGCATCCCCGGGTCGCCATCATAGCCGTACGCGAGGAGAGCCTCGCGGGCTTTCCCTACATCCTGCCGATCAACCGCGGCTATCTCGCCGACCTTGTGACCGCCGTTGACGAAGCCGGTGCCTTCGCGATCGGCCTGGATTTCTACTTCACCCGCGATACCGAGCCGGTCTACGACGCCAAGCTCATCGAGGCTCTGCAGCGCGCCAAGGCCAAGGTCGTGCTTGGCACCTACGAGGACGCGCGCATGCCGGCGCAGGTCGCCTACCAGCTCGACTTCGTCAACAAGAGCCACGCGCTGGCGGGCTACATCGATCTGCTGCCGGACGCCGATCATGTGCTTCGCTACCGCACGCACGCGCGAGGGCATGCGCACTTTGCCGAGAGCTTCTCGTCTGTGCTGGCGGGTGTCGGCGGTTGGCCAGGGGGCACAGCGCCCGACCGCATCGCCTGGCTGCTGCGACCCGCCGATGGCAGCCGAACCTTCCAGGAAATCGAAGCGCACACGTTCCTGGCGGCGTCCACGGCGCAGCGCGCAGCCTTCGCCGATGGGCGCATCGTCATCATCGGCGGCAAGCTCTTCTCGCTCGATCAACACTACACCCCCCTCAGCTTACGTACCCGCGAGGCAATGAGCGGGGTCGACATTCATGCACAGATGACCGCCGAACTGTTGGACGGGCACCGCTCCTACGCCGAGCTCGACCCGCTGGCAGTGCGCGCTTTCATCGCCGTGCTCGCCTGCATCGGCATCGCGCTCGGGGCGCGTTTCCAGAGGCGCGGGTTCGATTTCCTCAATTGGCGGGTTGCGAGCCTGGCGGTGATCGCCCTCGATCTCCTGGTCTTTCGCTACTGGCACCTCATGCTGCCATTTACGCTTGCGGCCGTCGCATGGATCGCAGGGGTTACGGTCGGAACGCAGACGCGCCGGGCGTTCCTCTGGTCGCGATCGCGGCGCAGGATGGCGCCATGAAGACCACGGCTAGGCATCGCGCTGCCGCTCGCGCTGGCGGTGACCGGCGGGCGACCGACCCTTGCCCAATAATCCTCTCCCGGACCGATACCGGGAGGTGCCCGGCGCTGCAGCCCCGCTGGCGGGTGCCCCCTCCCGACGCGCCGGCTCCGCCACCGCCCGCAACCCTATCCACGCCGCGGCCCGCACAGGCCCCCGACGCACAAACACCGGAGGCCTGCGACTGTTACGCCGAGGTAGAGGTTCCCGTGTACGCGAACGGCAAAATCGTCGCGCGGCACCGGGAACGGCAAGTAACCGGCTACAGCCGGCAATGCTGTGGCCGATGATCTTGAACTTGACGCGGAGGAAAAGATGACCGCACGCGTTGTGCCGATGCCTGTGCTGCTCGCTGCAGCGATTGTGCTGCTCGGTCAATTACCCGGAGGCGTCGGCCCGGTTGTTGCACAGGGCATGCATGCGCCACAGCAGCGATTCGCCCAGTTGCGCAGGCCGGGCGATGAGGGCGGCGATCCCACGGAACCGGGCGGCCTACCCGGCAGGTCCGAGCGGTCGGAGGACACCCGTCCGATGACGTCGCGCGGCATCAAGCACCACAAGAAGGCAACCTCGGACAAGGACAAGAGCAAAACCGAAGACCGCGGCAAGAAGGATCAGCGATAGCCCTGCGACCGGTCCGACGCCGTGCCCGCCTTCGAGGCTTTCGCTATCTTGTATGCGCTGCGTTGAACACCGCAGCGCGCCCCGAACATCGGTCCCCCCCGGAGCCGGAGCAGGCCAATCGCTCGGACACGGGCGCGCCGAGAGGCTCTACACGTGGCGGCTGAGGTGCACCTCAAGCGCCGCCGCCACGCCACGGCCGGCCGAGCGCGGCCGCGCACATGGGAGGTGTTATGCTCCAAAGTGCTAACCGCATACTCACAT
>JBPYEF010000234.1:0-6557 GCA_051985875.1 Hyphomicrobiaceae bacterium | reverse complement strand
CCACCTGCGGCGGCAATCGCTCTAAGGCGTTGCATTGGCAGGCGATCGGCGAGAAGGCGCCCCAGGGTACCTTCGAGCATCTTCTGCTCGTCGGACAGTGCAAAGTCCACGGATCAAGCCCTAGCTTTCGGCTCGCGGGGAAGACCGAGACCGCGCTCGCCGATGATGTTTTTCTGAATGTTGGTCGAGCCCCCGCCGATCATCAGGCCGATGTCGTACATGTTGTCGACGTGCCAGGCGGTGGCCTCATCGGTTTCTGCGGCCTCCTCGCCCGGAGCGTACGCGAGACCGGCCGCGCCCAGCACGTCGACCGCGAGCGAGGAGAGGCGATATCCGAGCATCGTTCCGTGGTATTTGACGATCAGTCGCGCAAGACCGGAATCATCCCCTCGCGCCTGTTCGGTGAGGAGCCGGAGCCCATGGTACTTGGCCGCCAGGACCTCCCCTTGCAAGCGCAGCAGCCGGTCCCGGTACTCCGGGATATCCATCACGCGACGACCGTCCAGGTAGGTGCGCTGCATCAGTTCGCTAAGGCGCGCGAGGCGACTGGAAAGGCGGTTGGCATCGCCGAGCAGCAGCCGCTCGTACTTGAGCGTGACATTGGCGACGTGCCAGCCGTCACCGCGACCCATGACAATTTGGTCTACGGCGACGCGCACATTGGTGAAAAACGTCTCGTTGAAAGTCGCACGCCCGGTCATGGTGACCAGCGGCCGCACCTCAATGCCTTCGGCGGTCATCGGCACCAGCAGGTAGCTCAATCCCTGATGCTTGGGCTTGTCGGGCTCGGTTCGGCAGAGCAGAAACATCATGTCGGAATAATGCGCCGAGCTCGTCCAGATCTTCTGCCCGTTGATGACGAAATAACCATTCTCCACGACCGCGCTGGTCTTCGCCGCCGCAAGATCGCTGCCCGAATCCGGTTCCGAATAGCCCTGGCACCAGATCACCTTTCCGCGAATCGTGGGTGCGATCCAGCGTTCGCATTGCTCTTTGCTGCCGACTTCGAGGAGGGTCGGCACGAGCATGCTAATGCCTTGGTTCATGATGCCGGGAGAGACGTTGGCCTTCGCCATCTCGTCGGCGATGACGGCGAGTTCCAAGACGTCGAAGGCTAGGCCAAAGCCGCCGTACGCACGGGGAATATTGCGTGCGCAGTAGCCGTGCTCGAGAAGCAGCTCTTGCCAGTCGAGCGCCTTCTGGCTCGGTTTCTGGCGTCCTCCGCCGGGCTTGGGCGAGAGGTGGCCGTACCGTTCGACGAAGGTGCGCACCTCCTGCTGCAAGCGGCGGTATTTTTCCGAGTAGGTCAGCTCCATGGGTGCGGACAACGGCAAATGGTTGGGTGTGGCGCTGGGAGGACGTTGCCACGGCGCGAACGCACGTTCAAGCATGCCGGCTGAGGTGCTGCCTTGACGCGCAAGCCACTGAACACCCGCCGGGCGGGTCCGGGGCTCTCGGAACGGCCTCGCGCAACCGGGCTACTTGTCGTCGGTGGCATCATTGGCGACAGCATGGGCGAGTTTTGCGTCTGCCGCCTGCTTCAAGACACCGTTGTTGCGGAAATAGCCTTCCACCGTGTCCGAAGCGCGCAGCCGCAGCGTCGGCGGATAGATGCGCTCGGACTCGCCGATAAAGTTCACATTCCGGGTGTGGGCCCGCACCTGCAGCCACTGGTCGCCGGCTACAAGCAACAGCGGAACGCATACGGCAATCGGGGCGGCTCTGGCAGGCTTGAGGTTGGAGGCACTGGTCAAATGCAGGAACAGTGCGCAACCGAGCGCAACCGCGGCCAGCCAGGCATTGCGATTGTTCCAGGAAGGAATTCCAAAAGCAAACCAGCCGAGATCGACGGCGCCCGTTAGCGCCGTGTAGACGGCTGCGATGGTCAGAATTATTGCGGCGTGACGGGTCCAGCGCCACTCACCCTGCATCACCCGCGACATGAGCCCCCAGAACGAAATCCATATCGCAATTACCGCCGCGGCGAGTCCGAGCGCAGCCACAAGCGATGCCGTGAGATCGTGCGGCGCGCCAAGCCAAGTCGTGTACATCGTTTGCAGCGCGCACGCGGCCGCAGCGATGGCCGCGACCCAGCCGGTTCGGTGCGGCAGATTTGAGGGACGCAGGTGATCCGGCCTCTCGGCAACGACGGCCTCGCGCGCGGTGCGCACGCGCAAGCGCGTGCGACCGACTTGCAGCGTGTTGTCGAGTAGCTCCAAGTCCCGGACGCCGTTGCGACGGTCCCCGCCAACAACAAGTCCGTTCACCGAGCCGAGGTCGCTCGCCAGCACGCGCCCCTCGGGTGTGACCTCGATGGCGGCGTGCAATGCAGCGGCATAGGGGTCATCCAGTATCACATCGGCATGGAGGCTCCGCCCGATGGTGAGCTTGCGCGAGAACTCGGTCAGCTGGAAGCGCTGGCGCGACAGCACGCGCCCGTAGCCGTCGAGACACTCAATGAGGATTGTTTGATCGCTCACGGCTTCCACTCCATGGCCTCGACATAGCGGCGAATGAACGCCATCCCCGGATCGAACTCGACGCCGTAGATATCGAGGTGGCTGGCGAATCCGCGCTTCACGCCATTCAGGCTGCTGACGCGTACGGTGAGATCGTACAGGCCTGCAAACTTGCGATAACCGCGCGCGCACACGAGCACGGCAGCATCGAAACCCTTGAGTCCGACGATGTGATCCTCGCAGGCGTAGGGGCCAACGTGTCGCGGAACACCGTAGTTGCCCGCGGCGCGGGTTAGTTCTGATAGGCGGAAGGCGAAGCGCCAGGCATCGAGCTTGTCGGTGGTTAGGATGTAGTGGGCATATCTAAGATCGCCACTAAACATGCCTTGCTGCAAATAAAGCCCGGCCTTGGCCAAGCAGTTGATGCGTACGATCTGCACCGGATCCTCAATTGCCGGGCTGCCCGAGGCGTTGCAATCGACGAACGGCGCCACTTTGCCCGGCAGCGCGTATCCCGACACCTGTTGCGTGGGCATCGCACCTTCCAGGGCGTGGAACAATTCCGCGGAGTGCGCGTGCATTTGCACGGCCACCTCCTGCTTGAGGCTATCGTCTGATGCGGGCGACGGTGAACGGTCGCGCAGTGCGAGCACGTGTTCGACCGGCACCAGAAAGCTCACCAGTTGCTCGAACCGGTATCCGGCAACGTTGACGCCGATCACTTCGGCTTGCTCATTCAAGCCAGGGCCGCCGGACATACCGGCATTGATTGCGCCGGAGTAGTGGATGCGCGGCTCGAAAGAATCCTCGACCTTGCCATTGGAAATGCCTTCGGTAATGGTCAGTCCGACATCGAGGGGATAGCCGACCGAGTACGCCCGCTCCCCCTTGGCGCCGGGAGAGGTCTGAAGCGTCAGTGGCGCGGGCGCGTAATCCGAGGCGCGGACCAAGGCGAGGTCGTGGCGCACGTCCACCGCAAGGACCGTGATCGCGCCAGTCTCGCCGTCGGCGTTGCGATATTCGAGCCGGTATTTGTCGGGGTGCTGTACCCGTTCGGCGACCACGTGGTAGTTGGTTACGAAAAGTCCGCCCGCCGCCACGGCGAACCCCGTGCCGTGGAATGCCTGCGCCGTATTCGCGCCGAAGAAGCCCTTAATTTGAATGACTGCGGGGCGCACGAGGGCCAGCACATTGCGCGCGCTCTGTGAGGATGCCGGGGCCGTGGTCGCGTATACTGTCGGGATTTGAGCACGAGCAGAACTTGCCAGGCAGACTGCAATTGCAATCACGACTACGCAGCGAAACATTCGCACCTTCCTGTCGAGGATTCAGGCGGATCCGCGCATTGACGCCAAAAAAACGACGGGTCCCCGGTGCAGTGCACGTAAATTGCGGCCATCGATGGACAGTGCGTGGTCGACCGATGGTGCACCTCGTCGCGGGCGAGACGGGCCGGGCAGACCAACGGCCCAAGCCGGTGGCCGCGATCAGGGCCGGTTCCGCGCGGGCCGCGATGAGCGGCGCGCGCGGCGATTTCTGCCAGCTGGCGGCAGTTCACTTCCACCGGCTCCGCCCGGGGGGTGAAACCTCCGCCGTCGCATGCGCAGGCGGCCTCACAGATGCGCGAACAGCAGCAGCCGTATGGCCAAAGTCAGTTGTGTGCCTTGTCCGATGCGTGCGCCTGCGAGACGATCCCTTGCTCCTGGTCTTTCCGCGCCTGCTCCGCTTCCCGACCGCGGTCGCTTCCCACATCTTGCCCATACCCGGTGCCGGGGCGGAATGTAGAGCGAACGGGGTCGGTCGCCACGGCGGCGTCCGTATAATCCTTGCAATAATCGCAAAGGCTGTCCGGGGTCTCCGTAGCATCCGCTGCGCTGGCATGCGGAGCATTCAAAATCGCCAATGCAAGGACAAGGAAAGGCAACAGTGCGGACTTTGCGGTGATATTCATTTGCGGCTCTCCATTATGGGTGGGGCGGTCGCCGTGATTGCTCGCGAGGCGGTTCACTGCGGTTACGAAAACGCAGAAAGATCATCCTGCGCGGCACTATGCGGTGCGCTGCGCAATGGTGCTGTTACCGTGGGAACTCTGCCCTGCTGTGGGTCGCGCCGTCGGCGCATCAACGACCGCCTCCGCCGCAGTGAACGTGGCGGCAGGAGGGTTTCGGCGTGTCGCCGCTACTCGGTGACCGCGATGTCCTGGGGATCGGAGGAGAGCAGCTCGGCAAGCCTTGTCGCGGCCGTGCGCAGTGTGTCGTGAGCGGGCAACCCGAGGGCAAGGCGGACGGCATTGGGGGCATGGCCGGGCGCCACCGTAAAGGCGCTTGACGCTGTGAGCGAGATGCCAATTCGGGCTGCGGCGGCCACAAAGGCCTCGGAGCGCCAGCGCTTTGGTAGATGCAACCACAAGTGATAGGAGCGCAGGTCGGCATCGATGTCGAAGTCGGCAAGACACTCGCCGACGATTGCCTGCCGACGCGGTGCATCGCCGCGCTTTAATCGCGAGATCTCCGCCGCGGTGCCGTCGGCCATGAGACGCGCTGCAAGATCGAGTGCTAGCGGCGAGACCGACCAGGCGCCGGCACGCACCGTGTTTGCGACCCTATCCCGCAACTGTGGGGGCACATGCAGGAATCCGACCGCAGCCCCGGGTGCGACGCGCTTCGAGAGGCTGTCGATCACAATGCAGCGATCGGGGGCCTGTGCGGCGAGAGGTGGATCGTCGCTCAGAAAGCCGTAGACCAGATCCTCAAGCAGCCACAGCCCGAGCCTGCCCGCGAGGTGCAGCACCTCGGCTCGGCGAGGGTTGGGCATCGATTGCCCGATCGGGTTGTGCAGCACGGGCTGCAGATAAATGGCGGACAGGGCGCCTGCCCTGTGCACCCGGGCGATCGCGTCCGGTCTGATACCCTCCGCATCGAGTGCAATCGGCACGACGGCAACACCGAGCCTCG
This sequence comes from Hyphomicrobiaceae bacterium, assembly GCA_051985875.1. Classification (GTDB taxonomy): domain Bacteria; phylum Pseudomonadota; class Alphaproteobacteria; order Rhizobiales; family Hyphomicrobiaceae; genus AWTP1-13. The sequence goes on along the minus strand of JBPYEF010000234.1, from coordinate 1,144 downwards.
CGGCTATGCTCTTGATGGTTGCGTAGGTTATCGCTTCAACCCCGAGCCGACCTCCCACGGGAACGAGCGAAGATATTGCGGCGGCAATCGACTGCCGCCCGGAACCTGTGAAGAGAATGCCATCGGCCGACGGTTGCCAGCGCGCGGTTGCCATGAAACTGGCGGTGACCCTGCCGGCACTCGCGAGCTGGTTCTGCGTTATCGGCCCCAACGCCGCGCGCACGCCCTCGCTGCGCTGCCATGGCGCGAGAGACCTGGCAATGAGCGCGTCTTGCCCGGGCAAAGTCGGATAGTTGAACTCAAGATCGATGCGTCCCTCGCGCGCTTCGCTGCGAATGGAACCGGACGTCGCCTGCGGTCCAGCGACAAACGTTCCCCGACCAACCTCGCCGATGACGAGACCGCGGCGCAGCAGTTCGCCATAGACCCGCGTGGCCGTGGACGCCGCGATGCCCCTGCGGTGGGCGAACGTGCGCTGTGGCGGCAGGCGCTCCCCCGGCTGCAACCGGCCAGCCAAAATGGCGGCAGCCAGTTCATCGACCAGCGCGGTATATGCGGTCGCCACGTATTGCACCGAGAGCAATGTTTCTATTGCACCGAGACATGTACTGCGTCACATGTGCTAAGGCAATCCGTCTCCCGCGGTAACCGGACCGCCCCTCATGCGCAGTTGCAGAGCGGCGAGAGCCGGGTCGCAGCCCCTCTGATGAACGGAGGAAAGCCGCATGCCCAAAACAGCCTTCATGCAGGTCGACGTCTTCACATCCGTTGCCTTCAAAGGCAATCCGCTGGCCGTGGTGGTGGAGGGAGATTTTCTGAGCGATGGGCAGATGGCTGCAATCGCCAACTGGACCAACCTCAGCGAGACGACATTCCTGCTGCGGCCGACAGACGAGCGCGCCGACTACCGGGTCCGCATTTTCACGCCGGAGCGCGAATTGCCATTCGCTGGGCACCCCACGCTCGGCAGCTGCCATGTGTGGTTGGCTAAAGGTAATAAGCCCGCCGGTGAATGCATCGTTCAGGAGTGTGGCGTGGGCCTCGTCCGCATCAAGCGCGATGGAACGCGGCTTGCCTTTGCCGCTCCGCCTTTGCGGCGCACCGGCAAGGTGGACAGGGTGCTTCTGGCCCGCATTGCGCGCGC
>JBPYEF010000233.1:0-2980 GCA_051985875.1 Hyphomicrobiaceae bacterium | reverse complement strand
CACCGCCGGTCGTCAGGGGCGGTACCGAAGTCGTGGCACTCGTGCGCCAGCGCCTCGCCGCGCCGTTCGAACGCCTGCGAGATGCGGCCGACGCGTACGCCGAGCGCACCGGAAGGCGCCCGCGGGTGTTCCTCGCTGCGCTCGGCACCCCGGCGATGCATTCGGCGCGCGCCACCTGGGTGAGCAATTTTCTGGCCGCGGGCGGCATCGAGGCCCTGCCGAGTGCGGATTTGGAGGGGGCCGAGCACGCCGCCCGCGCGTTCGCCGAGAGCGGTGCCAGCATCGCCTGTATCTGCGCGTCCGACCGGGCCTACGCCGAGCTCGCGCAGTCGACCGTGCAAGCCCTCAAGGCGGCAGGCGCGTGGCGGGTGATCCTCGCAGGCCGCCCCAAGGGACAGCAAGCGGCGCTGCAGGCGGCCGGCATCGACGCCTTCATCGCCGCCGGCGATGATGCGCCCCGCACCCTCGGTGAGCTGCACCGATGGCTCGGTGTCGCCGCGTAGCAGCGCCGGGGTGCAGGGTCGCGCCGCGCGGTCCGCCCGCATGGCCGGCTGCCCTGCGTTCATCGCCGGGGCACCGCAGGCAAGCGACAAGGGGAGCAGCTAGCCGCGCGCGTCCTCGAGCAGCATCGCCGCGGCCTTTTCGGCGATCATCAGGGTCGGCGCGTTGGTGTTGCCCGAGGTGATCGTCGGCATGACGGAAGCGTCGGCAATGCGCAAGCCGTCCAGCCCGTGCACCAGCAGCCGGTGGTCGACGACGGCCATATCGTCATTGCCCATACGGCAGGTGGCGACCGGATGAAAGATGGTCGTCGAGATGTCGCCGGCCGCCTTCGCCAGGGCTTCCTCCCCCTCGATCTGCGCGCCGGGCCGGAACTCCCGGGGATGGTACTTGGCCAGCGATGGCATGGAGATGATCTTGCGGGTGAGGTGGATCGACTGCGCCGCAACCTGCCGGTCCTCGGGCGTGGCGAGGTAATTGGGGCGGATCTCCGGGTGGGCCGCTGGGTCGGGCGAGACGATGCGTACGCTGCCGCGGCTGGTCGGGCGCAGGTTTGCGACACTTGCCGTGAAGGCCGGGAATGGGTCGAGCGGCTCGCCGAACTTCGGCAGGGATAGGGGCTGCACGTGGTACTGCAGGTTCGGCGTCTCACGACTGGGATCCGACCGCGCGAAGGCGCCGAGTTGGGAGGGCGCCATGGTCATCGGCCCGCGGCGCGCAAGCAGGTACAGCGCGGCAAAGCCCGCGCGCTGCACGAGGCTCTGAAAACGCTCGTTCATCGTCCTCACGTTGGAGACGGTGAAGGCGCAGCGTATCTGCAGATGGTCCTGCAGATTTTCGCCGACGCCCTGCAGCGCGTGGCGTACGGGGACGTTGGCTGCCTGCAGCACCGCAGCCGGCCCGATCCCCGACAGCTGCAGAATGTGCGGCGAGCCGATGGCGCCCGCAGCAAGCACCACCGCGCGCGTGGCACGCAAGGTCTGCAAATGCCCGGCGTGCCGCACCAGCACACCATTGACCCGCTTCTCCTCGAGCACCAGGGACACGACCGTGGCGTGGGTTCTCACCGACAGGTTGCGGCGATGCAGCACGGGACGCAGGAATGCCTTGGCCGTGTTCCAGCGCAGACCGGTCTTCTGGTTGACGTGGAAATAGCCGCACCCTTCATTGCTGCCGGAGTTGAAATCCTCGACTCTGGGAATGCCGGCCTCGGCAGCGGCAGCACGAAAAGCATCGAGGATTTCCCAGCGGATGCGCGGCTGCTCGATGCGCCACTCGCCGCCGCGCGCGTGCAGGCCGGCGAAGGTCTCGGAGCGCATCGCCCATTGGTCCTGATGCCGCAAGAAATAGGGCAGTACGTCGTCCCAGCCCCAGCCTGGATTGCCCATCTGCCGCCACAAGTCGTAGTCACGCGCCTGGCCGCGCATGTAGATCATGCCGTTGATCGACGAACAGCCGCCGAGCACGCGGCCGCGCGGATATCCGAGGCTGCGCCCGTTGAGCCCCGGCTCCGGCGCCGTCCTATAGCCCCAGTCGGTGCGCGGGTTGTCCATGAGATAGAGATAGCCGACGGGGATATGAATCCAGTGGTAGTTGTCCTTGCCGCCGGCCTCGAGCAGCAGCACGCGCACCTTCGCATCGTTGGAGAGGCGGTTGGCGAGAAGGCATCCCGCCGTACCCGCGCCGACGATGATGTAGTCGTAGGTCTCAATGGCCATGGCGAAAACCGGAGGTTGCCGGCCATCGTCGTCGGAGGCCGCCCCAGCTCAAGGGATATACCGCCCGACGCGGGCCCAGCAAGGGACAACGCTGCGTGCCCATGGCTCGGCGCGGGGCTATTCGGGGGGCAACAGGCTTCTGAGCTTGGCCAGCTGTTCGGCCTCCGGGTCCTGGAAGGTCAGCGAGCCGGCGCGGTGATGGTTGCGGTCCATCAAATAGACATATGCCGAATGCGTCATGGTGTAGCTGCCATCGGGCTCGGGAAGCTTGTAGTAAAAAGCGTTCCACAACTTGGCGATGGCCGCGATCTGCTCGGCGCTGCCGGTGAGCCCGATGATGCGCGGATCGAATGACGACAGGTAGGCGCGCAGGCGCTCGGGGGTGTCGTAGTCGGGATCGACCGTTACGAACAGCACCCTCAGCCGATCGCCGTCGGCACCGAGCTCCTGCAGGCGCTGGCTGATCTCGAGGAGCGTCGTCGGGCAAGCGTCGGGGCAGCGCGTAAAGCCGAAGAAGATCACGTACGGGGATCCGGCAAGCGCGCGGCCGGCAAAGGGCTTGCCGTTGTGGTCGATGGCCTCGAGGGCGTCCGTGTCGGCATCGCTTGTCTGCGCCCATGCCGGCGAGCGGCGCGCCAGGCTGGGCAAGGCGGCAAGGACCAGCGTCAGCGCCGCGGCCGCACAGGCGCGGCGGCGGGAGAGGGGGCCGCTGGATGCCGCTGCTTGGCCGCATGCGCCTGGCTGATGGGTAATCCGCATTC
>JBPYEF010000232.1:0-3895 GCA_051985875.1 Hyphomicrobiaceae bacterium | reverse complement strand
ACCAGCAGCCTCGCCACCCACAGCATCGCCGGCAACTTTTGTGCCGCGGCAGCGGCCGCTTGCCTCGCCGGCCTCGACGAGCGGCAGATGCGCTGGGTGCTCGACTACACCGCACAGCAGTCATCGGGCATCCTGGCGTGGCGGCGCGACACCGATCATATCGAAAAGGCGTTCGTGTTTGCGGGCATGCCAGCCCGCAACGGCGTCACCTCGGCACTCGTCGTGAGCGCGGACTGGAATGGCGTTGAGGACATCTTTTCCGGGTCCGACAATTTCTTTGCTGCCTACGCGCCCAAGGCCGAACCGGAACGACTCCTCGACCAACTCGGCGCAAGCTTCGCGATCGCGCACACCGACATCAAAAAATGGAGCGTCGGCTCGCCGATCCAGGGACCGCTCGACGGCCTGGCGGCGATCCGCAGCAAACGGCCGTTCGAGCCCGACGCGGTGCGGCGCGTGGTCGTGCGCCTCGCACCCTCGGTCGCCGCCGTGGTGGACAACCGCGCGATCCCCGACATCTGCCTGCAGCACATGGCCGCCGTGATGCTGCTCGACAAGACCGTCTCCTTTCGCGCCGCACACGACAAGGCGCGCATGCAGGACCCTGCCGTCCTGAACCAGCGCGCCAAGGTGATGCTGGTAGCGGACGAACAGCTTTCCGAGTTCCTGCCGGCGCGCATTAGCATTGTCGAGGTCGGCTTCGACGATGGCACGCATCTCGCCGAACGCGTCGAGGCCGTGCGCGGCACGGTGCGCAACCCGATGTCGCGCGCGGAGGTGAGCGACAAGGCGCGCGATCTCATGGTGCCGATCCTTGGCCGCACCACTTGCGAGCGGCTGATCGACTCCGTCTATGCGATCGAAGGCATTGCCGACGTTCGCCAGCTGGCGGCCCTGCTGCGGCGCCCGTGAAGGTGTGCGCCACACGGCCTGCCGGCGATGGCACAAGGAAACGGGCATCTTTGCGCGCATCGCACTTGGTGCGGGGGACGCCAACCCGTCGCTGGCTCCGCGCCGCTAGCCGCGTAGGCAAAGCCCCAGTAGCATGACGATTGCACTCCTGCCGGCAACGCGCCGCCCGCCCACGCCTGCGGATTTTGCGATACTTTGCTATTTACGGGTTGCGACGCCAAAGGCGACACCACTCAGGTGGATCCCACGGCCACCATCCGGCGGCTCAGGGCGAGATTGAATGCATACCCGCCGAACAGGTCGGTCGCAGTGACTACGATCAGCAGGGCCGCAGCCTCCCAGCGCTCTGGCGTCTGCAACAGATGCGTTTTGCCAAAAATCACGACGACAACGACCAAGAGCGGCAGCAAGGATGCGATGCCATCGACTACGCCGATGAAGCGACCTTGGGAGGCACGCTGCGCAAAAGGGATGGAGACGAGCTGGAAGGAGAGATAGATGGTGGTTAACCACGCAAGTTGAAAACCCAAGCGGTCCCTGACAAACAGCGAAAAGAAACCCTCCCACCCGAAGAAGAAAAACAACACCTCCCAGACAGCGAGCGCTATCGCCAGCCCTACGCTTATTCCGCTGATCGAGAAATTGAGTCTCGACATTGGCGTTACTCCCGTTTGCATTGACGTGGCGACCCGTCCGGCTCAACGTCATTGGACGCGCCTTCGCTGCGCCCCGTCCCCGCTTGGATTGCACGCGCCGGCGCGACGAGCGCCAGCGCAAGGCAAACACTCAGCGCAGAGGCGGCCCGCACCGCAATTGACCAGCAGGTGCAGAGCACGCCGTCAACACGCGCATGAGCGCAAAGTGTATTATGAGAGTTAAATTACGGTCTGACGGCAACGGGATCAGTACAAACCCTTAGTGCGCCACATGAAGATGGGTAGGTTCGGAGTTTGCAATTGCGCGATTGCTGAACAATGCATCGCTCGGCGCTAACGGTTTTTAGCTGCCGTTCCCTGCGACGGTTAGACATTCAATGTCGAGTAACGCACAATCCCGCTCGCACCAGCCCAGCCATGCGCGGACGCAACCGGTGGGTCGCATAGGTATCGCTCCAGGTTTGTCGAGACCCGCCATCGTTCGGAGTGCGGCGAAGCTGCGTGCACTATCGCCGATCCTCGGCGGCGGTGCCGGCCCAACGGAAGCACCCTCGCGATGAGCCCCAGCGACAGCGATCGTCACCTGCGGTTGGCCGCTCGGGCAGAAACCGCAAAACCCAAGCGGAGCACCGTGTCGCACGATGGGCACGCGCCCGCGCTGCAGAAGGGGGTCGAGCGCACGGGGCAAGCGGGCCGCGGGCCGCAACGATCCACGGTGCTGATCGATCTTGCCTTGCAGGGTGGCGGCTCGCACGGCGCATTTACCTGGGGCGTACTCGACCGGCTGCTGGAGGAGCCATGGCTGCAGATCGAGGCCATATCCGGTACGTCGGCGGGAGCGATGAACGCCGCCGTGCTGGCGGACGGCTGGACGAAGGACGGTGCAGCGGGTGCGCGCACTGCGCTGGCGGCGTACTGGAAGCGCGTGGCCACAGCGGCAGCCTTGAGCCCGCTGCAGCGCACCCCGGTCGACCGGCTGCTCGGGCGATGGTCGCTTGACTATTCGCCCGCGTTTATTGCGTTCGACCTCATGTCGCGCGTTTTCTCCCCCTACGATCTCAATCCGCACGGCTTCAATCCCCTCATTTCGATCCTCGACGAGAGCATCGACTTCCGACGGCTGGTGCAATCCCCGATCAAGCTTTTCGTAACGGCAACCAATGTGCACACCGGACGCGGCCGCATCTTCCGCAATGCGGAGCTCACGCCCGAGGTTCTGCTCGCCTCCGCCTGTCTGCCGACGATGTTTCAGGCGATCGAGATCGACGGCGAGCCCTACTGGGACGGCGGATTCTCGGGCAACCCCACGATCACTCCACTGATTCGCGAGAGCTCTGCCCAGGACACGGTGCTCGTGCAAATCAATCCGCGCGAGCGCCTCGGTACGCCCAGAGCGGCGACCGAGATCCTCAATCGCCTGAACGAGGTGTCCTTCAATGCCACGTTGATGAAGGAACTGCGCATGATCGCCCTGATGCGCCAGGTGGCCGAGCCCGGAAAGGGGGAGGGCGCGCGCTGGGCGACCATGCGCATGCACCGCATTATGACCGACGTGATGAATGAGCTCGGCTACTCCTCGAAGCTCAACGGCGAGTGGGCATTTCTGGAGATGCTGCGCGAGGAGGGGCGGCGTGCCGCCGCCGCATTTCTCGGCGAGCACGCCGACGATCTCGGACAGCGTTCGACCACCGATCTGGACGCGTTGCTGGCGGAGTGCTGAGGTGAGTCTTCTCGGCATCTTGCTGGCGCTCGCGCTCCTCGTCTGGCTCGCCTACCGCGGTTGGAGCGTGCTGCTGATTGCGCCGCTCGCGGCACTGGTTGCCGCTGCCGCGTCGCGCGAGCCCCTCCTTGCGCATTGGACGCAGACCTTCATGGGAGCCGCGGCCAAGTTCTTGGCTGAATTCTTTCCCTTGTTCCTGCTTGGCGCAGTGTTCGGCAAGCTCATGGACGACAGCGGGTCGGTGCAGGCAATCGCCCGCTTCATGACCGAGCGGCTCGGATCGCACCGCGCGATTCTCGCGGTGGTTCTAGCGGGTGCCATGGTGACGTACGGAGGCGTGAGCCTTTTTGTGGCGTTTTTCATGCTCGTACCGATGGCGCAGTCGCTGTTTCAAAACGCCGGCATTCCCCGTCGTCTGATCCCGGCCGCGGTCGTGCTCGGAACCTCGACCTTCACCATGTCGGCCTTGCCGGGAACGCCTTCGATCCAGAACGCGATACCCATGCCCTTTTTCGGCACCACGCCCTTCGCTGCCCCTGGTCTCGGCCTGCTGGCATCAGCGATCATGCTCGCCTTCGGCCTGTGGTGGCTGAGCCGCGAAGAAGGC
>JBPYEF010000231.1:0-8616 GCA_051985875.1 Hyphomicrobiaceae bacterium | reverse complement strand
CGGGATTGGGGCTCGGTTGCGGGTCCTGGGCAACGCGCAGCCGCGACCCCGGCCACAATCTGAAGCGGAGGAGGAGTTCGCCGCGCATGGCTTTGATCCTTGCACTCTCATCGCACGTCATGCGCGGCAACGTCGGCCTTGCGGCGACCGTCCCGGCCCTGCAATGCCTGGGGCATGAGGTGTGGGCCGTGCCTACGGTCATGCTGGCCAGCCGTCCGGGACTAGGCCGCTCGGCGCGCAGCGAGACGCCGCCCAAGTACCTGTCCGCGGTCCGGGACGCATGGCAGCGCGACGGCTGCCTCTCCGCGCTCGGTGCCGTTTTTGCCGGCTACTTTCCCTCGGCGCGTGCGGTGGCCGCGGCGGCGGAGATGATCGCCGCCGTCAAGGCGGCGGTGCCCGACGTTCTCGTGCTGGTCGACCCAATTCTCGGCGACGCCGGTCAGCTCTATGTCGCACGCGAAACCGCCGAGGCCGTCCGCCGCGAGCTCGTGCCGCTGGCAAACGTCGCCTGCCCCAATCTGTTCGAGCTCGCCTGGCTGACCGGTACAACGCCAGGCACGCTCGATGCGGCGGCAGACGCCGCGCGCCGGCTCGGGCCGGCGCGCGTGATCGTGACCTCGGCCGCCGAGAGCGCGGAGACGGTGACCACCCTGCTGGTCGACCAAGAGGCCGCGGTTGCCCGCGCTCTGCCGCGCCGCGCCGCGATCCCGAACGGTGCCGGGGACGTCTTTGCCGGGCTATTCCTCGGCCGACTGCTGCAGCCCCTTGCCGATAGCGCGGCGCTCGACGCCAGCCTGGCAGACCTCGACCGTGTGCTCATCGCCAGCCAAGGACGTGCCGTCTTGCAGCTCGCCGCCCTGCTGCCGTGCGCAGGAGTACCCGCATAGCCGGAGTTATATAGACGGGGTTATAAAGTGCCGGTCCGGAGTCCTTTCAGCGCGCGGCGCGTATCGCCGGAAGGAGCTCGCCCTTCAGCGCCTCATCGGTCAGCGGGCCGGGGAGCTTGTAGACGATAACGCCCCGGCCATCGACGAGGAAGGTTTCGGGCATGCCGTAGACACCCCACTCGATCGCCGCCCGGCCGTTGCCGTCGACGCCGACGGCGGCGTAGGGGTTGCCATGCTGGTCGAGGAAGCGGCGCGCCGCTGAGCCCTCGTCCTTGTAGTTGACGCCGTAAAGGCGCACGCCCTCCGCCTGCAGGGCCAGCAGCAGCGGCTGTTCTTCCGCACACGTACCGCACCAAGAGGCCCAGAAGTTCACCAGCGTAGGCTTGCCCTGCCGCAGCGCGTCACTGGCGAAACCCGGAACGGGCTGCGACCCGCGCGTCAGTCCGCTTAGGGCCGCAAGCTCGGTGTGCGGCGCTTGCCTGCCGATCAGCGCCGAGGGCAACTTTGACGGATCGCCGCTTCTCAACGCCAGCGCGAAGATCAGCGCCAGGGCGCAGAAGATCGCCAGCGGCCACAGCAGGGTCCGGCGCGGACGGCTCGCGATGGCGGCACTATCGGGCATGACTTGCTCCATCCCGCCGGGATCCATCCTCAGCGCCGCGCTGCCTGCGCGCCTCGAGGTTGTCGAGCAGCCGCCGCAGGCGCCATCCGTCGAGCACCAACCAGAGGCTGAGGAGGCCGAGCGCTGCGGCCTCAATGGCGTATGCGGCCCACACGAAGCCGGCATGCGCGCCAAGATCCATGGCCACCCCTCATGCCGCCGCGGCGGGCGCGATGGCCTCGCTCGCCCGTGCCTCGAACGTGCGCAGCACCTTAGCGCGACGGCGCAGGATCTCGTTGCGCATCGCCTTGAGGTGGAGCGCGAGGAACAGCGCCATCATGCCGGCAGCCATCACCAGCAGCGGCGTGAGCAAGGCCGAATCGATGGCCGGCCGACCAAACCGCATCACGCTCGCCGGTTGATGCAGGCTGTTCCAGTTGACCGAAAGCTTGATGACCGGGAGTATCGCGGTGCCAACCAGGCTCAGCACGGCGGTCAGCTTCGCCGCCAGCAGCTCCTCTTCGATCGACGATCTGAGGGCGATCAGGCCGAGGTAGAGGAAGAACAGAATCAGCACCGAGGTCAGGCGCGGATCCCACACCCAATAGGCGCCCCACATCGGCTTGCCCCAGAGGGAGCCGGTCACCAGCGCCAGAAACGTGAACACCGCGCCGATCGGAGCGGCGGCCTTGGCCGACACGTCGGCGAGCGGATGGCGAAATACGAGCAGGCCGAAGCTTGAGGCGGCGATCAGCACGTAGACGAACATGCTGAGCCACGCCGACGGCACATGCACGAACATGATCTTGGCGGTGTGGCCCTGCTGGTAGTCGGGCGGCGCCGCAAAAGACATGTAGAGCCCGACAGCCAGCAAGGCGCAGGCTAGCGCCGTTACCGCCGGCAGCAGGCGGCCACTGAGGGCCATGAAGCCCGCGGGATTGGCCGGATTGTTGCCGAAAAGGCGCATGCACCATGGTCTAGGCGGTTGCCGTATAAAGCGCAATCGGCCGTGTGCGCGCACCTAGCTCTGCAGCTGGAAGCGCAGCGCCGCCGCTGCCGCAAACGGGGCGAGCACGAGCGTCGCCAGCGAGATCGCGCACAGGATGAGAAACGGCGGGCCCGCTGCCGGGGTCGCGGCCCGGATCGCCTCGATGCCGAACAGGAGGGTTGGGACGAACAGCGGCAGCATCAGCAGCGCCAGCAGCAAGCCGGCGCGCTTGGTTCCGAGCGTCAGCGCGGCGCCGACGCTGCCGATGAAGCTGACCGCCGGCGTGCCGACCAGCATGGTGGCAATCAGCATCGGGTACGCCTCCGGGTCGAGGTTGAGGAGCAGCCCGAGCGCAGGCGCTAACACCGTCAGGGGTACGCCGGTCGTCAGCCAATGCGCCAGGCCCTTGACGGCGGCAATTCCCTCAAGCGGTAGGTTGCCGGTTGCGAGCGCGTCGAGGGAGCCGTCATCGAGATCGGATTCGAACATGCGGCCGAGCGACAGCAGGGCTGCCAGCAGCAATGCCACCCACAGGATGCCGGGCGCGACACGGGTCAGCAGCTTGAGGTCGGGGCCGATTCCCAGCGGAAGTAGGGTGACGACCACCAAGTAGAAGCCGAGCGCCACCCCCAGCGCCCGTCCCTCCTTCCAGGCGAGCAGCACATCACGCCGCAGCAGCTGCCAGAAACCGTTCATGTCGGGGGCTGAGGGCCGCCGAGCGGCAGCTGGCGGCATCCGCGCAAGGCCATCGGCTCGTGGGTTGCCGCGACCAGGAGCCCGCCGCGTGCGAGGTGCGCCTCGATGACATGCGCGAGCATGCCCTGGGCGCTCTGATCAAGCGAGGCGGTCGGCTCATCGAGCAGCCACAGGGGCCGTTCGGCAAGCAGCACGCGGGCGAGCCCGAGCCGCCGTTTCTGGCCGGCGGACAGGTAGGCGGTCGGCGTATCCTTGAGCCGAGCTAGTCCGAAGGCGGTGAGCGCGTCCTCGATCGCCGCGGGTGCACCCCCAAGAAACGCGCCCCAGAAAGACGCGTTCTCTTCAACGGTAAGGCTCGCCTTCAGGGCGTTGAGGTGGCCGACATAGTGGCATTGTTCGGCGAGCGTGCGCTCCGGATCGCCCTGCTCGAGGCGAATCGTGCCGGCTGCGGGTGTAAGGAAGCCGGCTATCGTTCGAATGAGCGTCGTCTTGCCGGCGCCATTCGGGCCGCTGAGCAACAGGGCTTCGCCGGCTTCGACGGTCGTGCTGAGGCCGCAGAACAGCGTGCGCCCGCCGCGGATTGACGTCACTCCCTCTGCGATCAGCCTCATGAGGGCTTCCCCCGACCCGGCCATGCATACTAGAACCACCTTATAGGGCCGGGGTCCGCCGCGAGGCCAGTTGGATGCGGGCGCACCGCACGGGTAGCCACCCGCCGCGGCGCTCGCAAGGCGCCCGACGGACCAGAGGAGAGCTGAGATGAGCGCCGCACCCGCATCGCTAGATACGTTCAAATCCAGGAGCACCCTCAAGGTCGGCAACAAGTCTTATGAGTATTTCTCCCTTCCGGAGGCCGAGCGGAACGGCCTAGCAGGCATTTCCGAGCTGCCGTTCTCGCTCAAGGTGCTGATCGAGAATTTGCTGCGGCATGAGGATGGCCGCTCCGTGAAAGCCGATGACATTCGTGCCGTTGTCGAATGGCTGAAGCGGCGGTCTTCGACGCGGGAGGTGGCCTTTCGGCCGGCGCGGGTGTTGATGCAGGATTTCACGGGCGTCCCGGCGGTAGTGGATCTGGCCGCGATGCGCGACGCCATGAAGTCGCTGGGTGGTGATCCGTCGCGCATCAATCCACTGGTGCCGGTCGATCTCGTCATCGACCACTCCGTGCAGGTTGATTTCTTCGGTTCGGCCGATGCCTTCCAGAAGAACGTCGAACGCGAGTACGAGCGCAACAAGGAGCGTTACGAATTCCTGCGCTGGGGCGCCGGTGCCTTCGACAACTTCCGCGTCGTGCCGCCGGGCACCGGCATCTGCCACCAGGTGAACCTCGAGTACCTCGCACAATCCGTGTGCACGCGCGCGGGCAGAACCGAGCAGGCATTTCCCGATACCTGTGTGGGTACCGACAGCCACACGACCATGGTCAACGCGCTCGGTGTCCTCGGCTGGGGAGTCGGTGGCATCGAGGCGGAAGCGGCGATGTTGGGACAGCCGATTGCCATGGTCATTCCCGAGGTGATCGGCTTCTCGCTCAAGGGCTCGCTGCGCGAAGGCGTGACCGCGACCGATCTCGTCCTCACCTGCACCCAAATGCTGCGCAAGCGCGGCGTGGTCGAGAAATTCGTCGAGTACTTCGGCCCCGGCCTCGATAATCTGTCGGTCGAAGACCGCGCCACCATCGCCAACATGGCGCCCGAGTACGGCGCCACCTGCGGCTACTTTCCCATCGACGCGGATACGCTCACCTATCTCAAGGCGACCGGCCGCCCCGCAGGCCGCATAGCCCTCGTCGAGAGCTACTGCAAGGCCCAGGGCCTGTGGCGCACCAACAGTGCGCGCCCGATGTTCACCGATACCCTCGAACTCGATCTTTCGAGCGTCGAGCCGTCGCTCGCGGGGCCGAAGCGGCCTCAGGATCGCGTGCCCCTCAGCCAGGTGAAACGCGGCTTTGCCGTGGCGCTGCCCGAGATCGTCAGAGGCGCCGACCTGCAGCGCCGCGTGCCCGTTGCGGGCGAGAATTACGATCTTGGCAACGGCGACGTCGTGATCGCGGCCATCACCTCATGCACCAACACCTCCAACCCGTCGGTGCTGATCGCGGCGGGCCTGCTTGCGCGCAATGCGCGCGCCAAGGGCCTCAAGGCCAAACCGTGGGTCAAGACGTCGCTCGCGCCGGGATCTCAGGTGGTCACCGACTATCTGGCGAAGGCCGGCCTGCAGCAGGATCTCGACGCTCTGGGCTTCAACCTCGCAGGTTATGGCTGCACGACGTGCATCGGCAACTCGGGCCCCCTGCCGGAAAATATCGCCGAGGCGGTGCACGCGGCGGACTTGGTCGTTGGCGCCGTGCTGTCCGGAAACAGGAACTTCGAGGGTCGGGTGAACGCCGACGTCAAGGCCAACTATCTCGCCTCCCCGCCGCTGGTCGTCGCCTATGCCCTGTGCGGTACCCTCAACAGCGATCTGACCAACGAGCCCCTCGGCAACGGTAGCGATGGGCAGCCCGTGTACCTGCGCGATATCTGGCCGAGCTCGACAGAAATCACCGAATTCACCCGCAGCTGTGTCACCCCGGATCTGTTTGCGCAGCGCTACCACACCGTGTTCGAGGGCGACGCCAAATGGCGGGCGATGGGCAAGACCAAGCCAAGCCTCACCTATCGCTGGAATTCCGGGTCGACATACGTGCAAAATCCGCCCTACTTCGAGGGACTCGAAGCGAAACCCGCACCGATCGGCGACATCGTCGAGGCACGCATTCTCGGTCTGTTTCTCGACAGCATCACCACCGACCACATCTCGCCCGCCGGGTCGATCAAGAGGGATGGACCTGCTGGCCTTTACTTGATTGAGCACCAGGTACGCCCCTCGGAGTTCAACTCGTACGGTGCGCGGCGCGGCAATCACAACGTGATGATGCGCGGTACCTTCGCGAATGTGCGGATCAAGAACATGCTGATGGGTGGAAAAGAGGGCGGCTCAACCATCCACTATCCGTCCGCAGAGGCGATGTCGATTTTCGACGCCGCCATGCGCTACAAGGCAGAAGGGGTACCGCTCGTCGTGTTTGCCGGCAAGGAGTACGGCACCGGTTCGAGCCGCGACTGGGCCGCCAAGGGCACGCGCCTGCTCGGCGTTCGCGCCGTGATCGCACAGTCCTTCGAGCGCATCCATCGCTCCAATCTCGTCGGCATGGGTGTGCTGCCGCTGGTGTTCGCGGAGGGCCAGTCCTGGCAAACCCTTGGGCTCACGGGCACGGAGACGGTTTCGATCGCCGGTCTTGCAGGCTTGAGGCCGAGGCAAACCCTGAGCGTCGCAATTCGCGGCGAGAGCAAGGCGATCGACATCGACGTCCTATGCCGGATCGACACCGAGGAGGAGCTCAGCTACTACCGCAACGGCGGCATTCTTCCCTTCGTTCTGCGCAATCTCGCGGCTGCCTGAAAGATTGCGTGACGCTACCCAGCGCGCGCCGAGAGCGGCCGACTCACTCATTCGTGACTCGCACTTGATGCGCGGACTGGGGATAGTGCTTCGCATCTCGGCCGGGGAAGAAGAGAGCTGGTTCATGCGGCTCGTTGCCGTCGTTGCGCTCGCGACTGGCCTGTGGGCAGACCCCGGGGCGTCGCTGGCCCAGCAGAACCCCTCCCCTCCGGTCGGCGGACCGACCTGGTCGGTTGCGCAAAACCTTCCTTCTCAAGATGCCGCCGGCGCTTCCGCGCTGCAGGCTAAGGCCGAAAGTACGCGCCCGCCCGGCGCTTCCCCACGCAGGCCGGTGTTGGAGCTGTTCACCAGCCAGGGTTGCTCATCCTGTCCCGCTGCGGATGCGCTCTTGAAGCGGCTCGCCGACCGCGGCGATGTGATCGCCCTGTCGCTTCCCGTGGACTACTGGGATTACCTAGGTTGGAAGGACACCTTAGCCAGCCCGAAATTCACCGAGCGGCAGCGCGCCTACGCGCGCACGCGCGGCGATGGGGCGATCTATACGCCGCAGCTGGTTGTCAACGGCATGGTGCACGTCAACGGTAGCGACGAAATGCAGATCGCACGCGCCATCGAACGCACGGAGAAGGCGCTGCCGTTCGTTGCAGTTGGCCTGCGGCGCGAGCACGGCAATTTGGTCATTGAAGCGGGCGGCCTGCCGCATGCGGCGAGGGGCGAGGAGGCGACGATTTGGTTCGTCACCATTGCCAAAAGCGTCGCCGTGCCCATCGGGCGGGGGGAGAATCAGGGCAAGACCATCACCTACTACAATGTCGTGCGCGCGCTGACCCCGGTCGGCAAGTGGAGCGGCAGTCCGGTGACGGTCGAGCTTGAGCACGCGGCGCTGTCGGGCGTCGAACGCTGCGCTGTGCTCCTGCAGCAGGGTACGAGCGGCCCGATCCTCGGAGCGACGCTGCTGCCGGAGTTCTAGGCCGCCGGCTCGGCTGGCCATGTCCCAGCAACCTAGTGGACTGCAGATTTGTCGTTTGGCGGCGAAAGGAAAGATGGCCGACACACGTGCCGGCCATCTCAACCAAACGTCATTGCCCCTGTTTTCAGGTGTCGGCTCGGCCCGACGTGAAGCTCCGGGGGGCTGGGGGGCTGAGAATTCCGGAGCCTCGCCGTGGACCGAGCCGAGAGGCAACTTTCCAAGCATCGCAATGCATTTGGGCGGTACGTTGGCCGTGCAGGGGCCCGCTCAGGGCCGCATTGGGGCGGAAGCAAGGTTTTGCGACTGGGCGGCTCGCGCCCTGAGCGCAGGCGCTGCGGACGCAAAGGCGACCGTGCTCGGCCCGAGCCTGGTTGCGAATCGGGCCTTCCCGCGCGCGGCCGATGACGGCCCAGGGTGCCTTCCGTTGACGAAACTGCCGATTATTGTTGGTCCTGCAAGCAGTAGGCAAGCCCGGCCGGGCGGTCGTGCGCGCTTCCAACCCCGGGTCGGCCCGGTGCAGCGCAATGGCCTAGGCAGGCGGCACACATTACCTGCGCGTACTCGCCGCAAGTCTCTTCGCCCGTACGCACCGCGCAAACGCGCAAGCCGTTATCCGTCGATCGCAATGCATGCGCCGTGGCGAGCAGGTGGGCGGCTCGAAGTCAGGTGATGCGATGAGGCCGGGATTGCTGTTGGTGCGGCGGCGTGCGCGTCGGGTCCGGTTCGTCGGCTTGCGAAGCGAGGTCTACTATGCGCCGTGATTGCCACCCTTGTCGGCCTCATTGCTGTGCCTGTGCTTGAGGCGCACGTCGCCCACCACTTTCACCCGCACGCGGATCGCATTGCCGGGTAGGTAGGCGATCGGGATGTCCTCCGACTCCACCAGCGACAGCGTCTCGGCGGCCGCGCCCGCGGCGATGGCGCGCTCCTCGCTCAGCGCGCGCGCGCGGGCGATCGCCTCAACGCGGGGCAGGTTTTGATACACGCGATCGACCTGCCCGCTTACCTGTGCGATGGCAGCGCCAACGGC
>JBPYEF010000230.1:0-3952 GCA_051985875.1 Hyphomicrobiaceae bacterium | reverse complement strand
TGCACCGGGACCCGCCGCCATACCACAACAGCTTCCGGCCAACACCAGCGCCGTGCCGCGCAACAAGGAGCAAGGGCCGGCGACGGCCGGCGGCGGCCAGCTGACCCTGACGGCCCTCCTGACCGATGATGGACAGCCGATCGACCAGGGGCTCGTCTGGCGCGTATACCGCGAAAAACCGGGGCCCGATGGCAAGCCGGTGCTGCTTGGCACTTACCGGGAGAAGGCGCCGACCTTGAAGCTGGCGCCAGGCGCCTACCTCATCAACGTCGCGTTCGGACGGGCCAACCTCACCCGCAGGATCAGCCTCGCTCCGGAGCAGAGCGCCGAGGAGCACTTCGTGCTCAATGCCGGAGGACTGCGCATCACTCCGGTGCTGGTCGGGCGCGAGCCCGTCAACGACAAGGCCGTGAGCTACGAGATCTACTCCGATGAGCGCGATCAGTACGGGCAGCGCATGCGGGTGACGAGCGGCATCAAGCCCGGGAAGATCGTGCGGCTCAATTCCGGCCTCTACAGCGTGGTTGGGACGTACGGGGATGCCAACGCGGTTGCTCGCGCCGACGTGACCGTGGAGGCGGGAAAGCTCACGGAGCTGACGCTGACGCATATGGCGGGGATTGCGACCTTCAAGCTCGTGGCGCGTACCGGGGGCGAGGCCTTCGCCGATACGCAGTGGACGCTCGTCAATGTCCAGGGCGAGACCGTCAAGGCAAGCGTCGGCGCATTGCCGACGCACATCCTCGCGCCCGGCACCTACACCGTCAGCGCCAAAAACGGCGGCGAAGTGTTTCAGCGCACCTTCACGATACGCGCGGGGGAAGCACTCGAGGTCGAAATCGTGCGCCAGTAGCCCGTTCCCTCCGGGCCCAATGCCCCGCTCCCGGGGCGGCGCGCAAGTGCCGCCTGCTGTTCGCCCCCCCAGTGCGCTCCCTGTGCGCTCCCCTCTGCAACCCCTCGTGCGCTCCCCTCTGCACCCCCTCGTGCGCCCCCCGGTGCGCTATGCGCCGGCTTGTGGAAACGCTGTCGCCGCTGTGCACGAACGGTGGATACCCTGTCGCGGGCGCACTGCCGAGTGCCGCAAGCGGCGGCGCGCTCCTGACGGCGTGCATGCCCCGCGGGTGGTCACCTAGCAGCATACGCAACTGAATCTGTTAACAAAAAGAAACGAATCGCGTAGCGTCGATCGGCTCAGGGACGCGTCTTGAGGGAAGCCACGGCGTCGCGAGCGGGGTTTTTGTCCTGTGCATATCCTCATGCGCCCTGGCGCAGAGCCCCTGTGCAAAACCCGGCACGCCTTGCCACGCCGCAGGCGCGAACAGGCGGCCGGCGGCGCAGGCGAACGCGCCTAGTCGGGCGATTCTGTGGCCTGGCGTCATCTCCCCTGAGCACTGCGGCTGGCCGAATAACCGGCCTTCCGAAACGATAAGCAATGATGGGGGCATCAATGGCACGACATGCCTTGGGAGTACTGGGGGTCATCGCCGCGAGCATCCTGCTCGCGGTCTCGGCCACCATGAACTACCGCTTTGGGTTCAGTCTCGGTAAGACCAGCGTCGACGGCCAGATCTACGGCCTTGCTTCGGCGGCCGCGGATTGCTTCAAGGCGCTGGTGCCGTTCTTCTTTTTCGCCGCGGTCCGCAACCGGATGTGGTCGCAGGCGCTGGCTGCGGCCGTGGTGTGGGGCGTCGTCACCGCGTACTCGATGACCTCGGCGTTGGGCCACGCCGCTCTCAACCGCCTCGACACCGCCGGCCAGCGGGCGATCGCCGCTGCGGCCTACAAGGATCTCCGGGCCGATTCCAAGCGCGCCCAGGAGGAGCTGACGTGGATACCGGCCCACCGCCCGGCGGAAACGGTCACCGCCGAGCTCAGCGTCATGAAGGACCAGCGCAACTGGGCGATAAGCAAGGAGTGTACGGAGATCTTGGGCAAGGCCACGCGCGAATTCTGCCAGCAGTTCCACAAGCTCAATGCGGAGCTCGCCTCGGCTCAACAGGCGCAGCGGCTCGAGGAGCACATCGCCGGTATCGCGGGCAAGCTCGCGACGGTGACCGGCGGGACGGCCATGGCAGAAGCCGATCCACAGGCAAGCGTACTGGCGCGGCTCGGCGGGTTCGAGGTCGAAAAGGTGCAGACGGCGCTGACCGTATTCGTCGCTCTACTGATCGAAATCGGATCGGCGTTCGGCATGTACGTAGCGTTCGCCCATTGGCGCATGTACGAGACCACGACCAAGGTTCCGGCGCAGGTCAGCGTACGCGTGGCTGAGGAAGTGCGGGCGGAGGTGTGGTCTAGTCCGCCAACGGCGCCGCCCCAGAGCTCCGCGATCGTCGAGCCGCACGAGCCGCGGCGTGTCAACGCCAACGACAACCGACTGCCGAACGGCGTGCCCGACAGCGACATTCAGCGTCACTATCGCCAGCGCGTGGTGAGCGCGCCGGGCTCCAGCGTCACCGCCCAGGACCTCTACGACGACTACTGCGACTGGTGCGAGGAGGAGGGAAAGGAGGCGCTGCCTATGCCGACGTACAGCCGCGAGTTCAAGACGCTCGGGGTGCGCAAGGACAAGCTCGGCGGGCGCATCAGGTACTTCGATGTCGAGCTGAAGACGGTGTTGGAACGCGCCGCGCGCAAGGCGTTGCCGCCACCGAACGCACAGGCAGCCTAAGCGCGCAGGCAGCCTAGGAGACACGCCGATCGAGGGCCGCGCTTGCGCGGCCCTTTTTTGTGCGTGCCCGACAGACAGCGGCATCGACCCCACGGTGAGCCGCCCAATGCCGACCCACACGGGTGCCGGCGAGTGCAACATTCGCTATACCGATCGCGGCGGCCGGCCCATGCTAGGGCGGAGCAAACCCCGCACCGAGGAGGCCGACCGATGACCGTTACCCCGCCCGCCGTGCCCGGCGCGCCGCTGCGCGATGTCGATACCCCGGCCTTGCTCATCGACCTTGATGCGTTCGATGCCAATTTGCAGCGCATGGCGCAGTTTGCGCGGGCGGCGGGCGTGCGCCTGAGACCCCATGCCAAGACGCACAAGTCCTCCGTCATTGCCGCGCGCCAGGTCGCGCTTGGCGCCGTCGGCGTCTGCTGCCAGAAGGTGTCCGAGGCCGAGGTGATGGTCGCCAACGGCATCGCCGACGTGCTCGTCAGCAATGAGGTGGTGGGCAGCGGCAAGCTCGAGCGCCTCGCCCGCCTTGCCCGCCGCGCCAGGGTCAGCGTGTGTGTCGATCACCCCGAGGGCGTCGCCGAGCTCGAAGCGGCGGCGCGCGCGGCGGCGACGCAACCCGGCGTGCTGGTGGAGATCGACGTCGGCGGCCGCCGCTGCGGCGCGGCGCCGGGCGCACCGGCAGCGGAGCTTGCGCGTCGCGTTGCCGGCAGCGAGCATCTGCGCTTGGCGGGCCTGCAGGCATACTATGGCTCGGTGCAGCATGTGCGCGATCATGCCGAGCGCGCCCGGCTCGTCGCCACCGCGCATGCCTGCGTGGTCGAGACGCAGCGCGCCATGGGCGCGCTCGGCCTGCAAGCGGTGACGGTCAGCGGCGCGGGGACCGGCAGCTACGAACTTGAGGCCGCAAGCGCGCTGCTAACCGAGCTGCAGCCCGGGTCCTACGCGTTCATGGACGCCGATTACGCCCTGAACCGCCGCGCCGACGGTGCGCTGTGCGACGGTTTTGCGCACGCGCTACTTGTCTATGCAACTGTGATGAGCACACCCGCGGCCGGGCGGGCGATCGTCGATGCCGGGCACAAGGCGCTGAGCATCGACAGCGGCATGCCCGTACCCTGGCAGCTGCCGGGTGCGGTCTACCACCGGCCGTCGGACGAGCACGGCGTACTCGACGTCACGGCGTGTGCCGCGCCACCCCCAAGGGGTGCGAAAGTGCTGTTGGTACCCGGCCATTGCGATCCGACCGTCAACCTGCACGACTGGTATGTCGGCGTGCGC
>JBPYEF010000229.1:0-15093 GCA_051985875.1 Hyphomicrobiaceae bacterium | reverse complement strand
TGCGATCGCCATCGGTCGCGTCGCGGTGCGCAGCGCGCACGCGGCGGCGCCTCGCGGCGCGCGGACAATTCGCCCTGCCGGTGTCGCCAGGCGTGCCGAAAAAAAATGGCCTGCGTGGCCGAGCGCCGCGATGCCCCGCCGATGTGCCCCTCGGCATCGCAGGAGGAGCCCGTGACCCGCGGGCGGCGTCGGCATTGACCCGTCGAGCCCCGAGTCGGGGCCGGTGCTCGCGCTGGCGAGCGGGGCAAAACCGGCAGTGCCCCATCGTCAAGCGAAAGCGACGTGCTTGCTCAGCGGCAGCTCGCGGATGCGCTTGCCGGTGGCTGCAAAAATGGCATTGGCGAGCGCCGGCGCGGCCGGCGGTACGGGCGGCTCGCCTATGCCGCGGATCGTGCTGCTGTTGGTGAGCGCCCGCACCTCGATCCGCGGCGTCTGGTAGAATCGCATGCCCTCATAGGCGTGGAAGTTGGTCTGCTCGGCCATGCCATCCGCATAGGTCAGCTCGGCAAGCATCGCGTGGCCTAGTCCCCAGACGACGCCGCCTTGCACCTGATTGACGAAATTCACCGGGTCCAAAACCTTGCCGACCTCGACGGCGACAAACACCGTGTCGATCCTGATGCCGCGCGGCGTATTCGTCACCTCGACCACCTCCGCGACCGGCACGCCGAACGACAGGGTGAAGGCGATGCCGCGCCCGCGATCCTTGCCGAGATCGCTGCCCCAGCCGGACATCGCACCCACGGCCTCGAGCACCTTGCGCGATGGCTCATGCCGGCAGAGGCGCAGGCGCTCCTGCAGCGGGTCCGCGCCCGCGGCGTGAATCAGCTCGTCGAGGAAGCACTCGTGCAAGAAACCATTGCCGGAGGCACCGACCGCACGCCACGAGCTCACCGGCACCAGTTCGGGCACGCGATAGCCGGTGACCCGGTAATTGGGAATGGCAAAGGGTTGATCCCAGGCGCCGGCCACGATGGAAACGTCGGGCCCGGGAATCGCCAAGTTCTGCCGCCCGAGTTGCGACGCATTGACGGACGGGCAGGCAATACTCAGGTCGTAGGCGTCGACCTTGCCCTCCCGCACCGCTCCGCGCATGCGCGCCATGCCGAGCGGACGCGGAAAGTCATGGGTCATGTCCTCCTCGCGCGTCCAGGTCATCTTGATCGGTCGCCCGGGAAATGCCTGCGCCAGCTCGATGGCCTGGCGGACATAGGTATCCTCCAGGCGCCGACCGAAACTGCCTCCGGATATTTGTGCGTGCAGATGCACATTTTCGGTGCGCAGCGCGGTCATCGCGGCTGCCATCTTGACCATGAACAGTGGGATCTGCGTACCGGTCCAGATATCCAAGCGCCCGTCTTTGAGCTGAACCACCGCGTTCATCGGCTCGAGCGGCGCGTGCGCGAGGTAGGGAACCTTGTATTCGGCGACGATTGGCTGGGCGCCCGCAAGGGCCGCCTCGACGTTGCCCTCGTCCTTGAAGCGGCTGTCCTGATGAGCGGGGACAAAGGAGGCCGCCACTGTCTCGAACATCGCCGCCGTGGTTGCCGGGTAGGGGGCAGGCTGCCAATCGAAGGTGATGAGGTTCGCGGCCCTAAAGGCGCGCCAGGTGTTGTCGGCGATCACCCCCGCGCCGCCGGTGACCGGTACGATCTTCAGCACCCCTTTCGATTTCGCGGCGGCGCCGGCATCGTAGCCGCGCATGCCGCCTCCCAGGCGCGGATTGGTGCGAACCGTGGCGTAGACCATCCCGGGCATTCTGATGTCCATGCCGTAGACCGCCGTGCCGGTGGATTTGCCGACGACGTCGATGCGCAGCATCGGTTTACCGAGATAGCGCCACTGCGACGGGGGTTTCAGCTTGACGCTCACCGGCGGATCGATTGCGGCTGCCGCCGCGGCCAGCGACGTATAGGGCAGCGACCGGCCATCGGGCGTGATGACGGCGCCGTTGCTGGTCTTCAGATCGGCCCTGGCGATGCCCGTCTGCCGGGCCGCTGCCAGCACCAGCACCTCGCGTGCCACCGCGCCGGCAACGCGCATCTTCTCGTAGGCGTCGGCAACCGTTGAGGAGCCGCCGGTGAGCTGCAGGCCCATGAGCTTGCCGATCACACCCCCCAGCGAGCGGGCCTCGCGGGCCACGAACCCGTCGTCGGTGGCTGCAAACGGAAAGCCTTCCGCCAGCACCTTGCCGTTGTAGTAGGCCGCGCTCGGCGGTCCGGGATCGACCTTGACATCCTCCCAGGCGAGATCCAGTTCCTCGGCAACCAGCGCCGCCTGGATCGAGTAGGCACCCTGGCCGACATCGGCATGCGGCGTAATTATCGTCACACCGCTTGCATCCACCCGCACGTAGGGGGTGAGCGCGGTTTGACCGCGGCCAAGTTCCTTGAGCAGAGGGTTGGTTGGCGGCCGCTTGTAGGTATAGATGCCGAGGGCAACGCCGCCGACGACGGCGGCCGAGCCGACCAGCAGCGTCCGACGCGCAATTTTTGTTGCCCGGCTCATGGCTTGGCTGCACGCAGCTTGGCCGCGGCGGTCTTTATCGCTGCACGGATGCGCAAATACGTGCCGCAGCGGCACAGGTTGGCCGACATGGCGCGGTCGATATCGTCATCCGTCGGCTCGTGATTGGCGTTCAGCAGCGCGGCTGCCGCCATGATTTGCCCGCCCTGGCAATAGCCGCACTGCGCCACCTGATGCGCGGTCCATGCCGCCTGCAGCGGGTGCATCGCCTGGGGCGAACCCAATCCCTCGATGGTGGTGATCTCGCCCGTTACGTCGCCGAGTTGCAGGGAGCAGGAGCGCATCGCCACACCATCGACGAGCACGGTGCACGCGCCGCACATGGCGATGCCGCAGCCGTATTTGGGTCCCATGATCCCGAGTTCATCGCGCAGCACCCAAAGCAGTGGCATTTCCTGTTCGACATCCACCTCGTGGGTCTTGCCGTTGACCTTCAGGCGCATGGGACCTCCGGAACGCCGCGGCGTGGCGTTGCGCGCGTGATGACCGACTTTGGCGCAATTGTAAAATGCCGCAAAATGCCGCCGCCGCTGAACGCCAGCGCGTGATGCGTCGCTCGGCACCTGCAGATGCAGTTCCCTCCGGCTCGGCAGCGTGCGTTCGATCCCGGCGTCGAGTTGCAGTGCCTCGGCTGCACTCGCTGCCCGCATCGGCCGAGTTCGCGCTTGGAGCAGGAGCGTCAGCACGTGGCGAGAAGCGCGCCGCTTACCGCGGGCGGCCCGCAGCCGGCGATTTGGCCGGGAGGTGGGCGGAGGAGGAAATCAGCAGGGAAATGAGGCGACACACGCCCCCTTACGTTGCACAATCGGCCGCGGGCGAGCGCCTCTGGGCTGAGACAGAAAGCAAAGACCAACAAGAACCGCCCATCGTTCTCCAGAGTTTCCCGTAGCGACGCGCCGTTGGTCGGCGTGCTATCTGCCGCGACAAGGAAAGAACGGTTGCAGCTTGGCCCGCGCCGCGTGCCAGCGTCTTGCTTGGCCTCCACGCTGCGCGCGGGTGCGATCCTCGCGCTCGTGCTTTGCTAGGGACCCTGGCCCCAACGACACTTACCTGGCTTGGGCGTGCGCGGGGAACAACTCGTCGACGAGCACGCGTTGGCAAACACGTCGGAAAAGCTGTTGGTGGTCGGTGCGGGACCGGTGGGCCTGGCCATGGCCGCCGCGCTCAGGGCGCACGATATCGGCTATGATCAGGTTGATGCGAGCGACGGGATCGGCGGCAATTGGCGCCATGGCGTGTACGCCACGGTGCACACGGTCTCGTCGAAACAAACAACGGCGTTTGCCGACTACCCAATGCCCGACCGGTATCCGGATTTCCCAAGTCGGGATCAAATGCTCGAATATTTGCAAGACTACGCTCGCCACAAGCACCTTATCGACAGCATAGAGTTGAACAGAGAGGTGCTGTATTCGCATCCGAACTGCGACGAAAGCTGGTCGGTGTGGTTCAAGGGCGGTGAACGCTGCGTATACAAAGGCCTCATCGTTTGCAGCGGACATCATTGGCATAAAAGATATCCGTCTATTCCCGGAGATTTTACCGGACAGCTCAGGCATTCAAAAGATTACAAAGTCCCAGAGGAAATCGCTGGCCAGCGCGTTCTCGTGATCGGCGGCGGCAACTCGGCATGTGATCTTGCGTGCGAAGCGGCGCGTGTCAGCGTCTCGAGCGACATCAGTTTACGGCGCGGCTACTGGTTCCTGCCAAAGCTAGCCTTCGGCAGGCCGCTGACCGATTTACCGATCGGCGCCCTGCCGGCATGGGCGCAAAGGCTGTTGATCAGGGCCTTGATCAAGGTGCAGATCGGAGACTATGCGGCCTATGGCCTGCAGGCGCCCGACCACCGACTTTTCGCGCGGCACCCGACATACGGTGCCGATCTGCTGACCTACATCAAGCAAGGGCGCATCCAGCCGCGACCGCGTGCGGTCAACATGCAGGGCAAGCGAGTCACTTTCGAGGACGGGGCTTGCGCCGAGTACGATGTCATTTTGGCGGCGACCGGGTTCCACAACAGCGTACCCTTCCTGCCCAAAGACCTGATTGCCACCGAAAACGAGGCGCTGCGACTGTTCGGCGGCGCATTCCCGGATTGTGTCAAGAATCTATACATTGTCGGTGCCTTTCAGCCGCGCAACGGCTTCGGATCGCTGATCACTCCGGCGGCCGATCTGTACGCGCGGCTGATCAGGATGCAGGATGATCTCGAGCATCCGATCGGCTACATCCTGCACTGGTCCGGGGATGCGGCGCCCACCAGTCAGGTGATCGATCACTATAAGGCGCTGCGCGAGGTCCGGCGGGGGCAATGGCTGCTGCCCGTTCTACGCCTCTATGATCGGTGGCTGAGCTGGACCAAGGCCAGAGCACCGGCGACGGCCGAGCCCGACGCGCGATCAATTGCGGAGAGCCTTTCGACACGCGGCGAGGGCGCGGCGGTCGGCCGCGTGGAGCGCGATGCCGCCGCGGGCAGGATGGCGCGCAATTGACCGCTGCCGCCAGCGACGTCTGATCACGGTGCGGCGGCGGCGCGTGTGGCGCCGCGCGCGCCCGTGCACGGCTGCCCGCAGCTACCATGCGCGCAAGAACTAAGCCGTGCCGTACATCCTGTCTCCGGCGTCGCCAAGGCCCGGAACGATGTAGCCATGCTCGTTCAAGTGGTCGTCGATCGCCGCCGTGACGATGGTCACATCGCCGTGCGCCTTGCTGAGCGCAGCGACTCCCTCGGGTGCGGCCAGCAGGCAGAGCAGCCGAATGTGGCGCACGCCGCGCTCCTTCAGCATGCTCACCGCCGCGATCGCC
Organism: Hyphomicrobiaceae bacterium; assembly: GCA_051985875.1. Classification (GTDB taxonomy): domain Bacteria; phylum Pseudomonadota; class Alphaproteobacteria; order Rhizobiales; family Hyphomicrobiaceae; genus AWTP1-13. The sequence goes on along the minus strand of JBPYEF010000229.1, from coordinate 9,762 downwards.
GAGTTGCCCGTCGCCAGCATGGGATCGACGAGGATCACGAGGCGCGCCGCCAAATCCTGCGGCATCTTGCTGTAGTATGCGACCGCCGCCAGCGTTCCTGGGTCACGGTAGATGCCGAGATGGCCGACGGGGGCCGACGGTAGGAGTTCCAGCAAGCCTTCGAGCAGCCCGCTGCCGGCGCGTAGGATCGGCACCAATATCGGCTTGCCGCCGCTCAGAAACGGAACCTCGGCCGGTCCGACGGGCGTCTCGACGCGGCGCCGCTCGGTGGGCAAGTCGCGCAGCACTTCATAGCCGAGCAGCAGCGCCGTTTCGCGCAGCAGGGCACGAAACAGCGCCGGTGGGGTGGCCTTGTCGCGCATCATCGAGAGCTTGTGCGCGACCAGCGGGTGGTCGACGACGATCAGCGTGTTCAATCAATCACCCTCCATGATGTCTTCGCTCCACAGCTCCGGTTTTTCCCGGATGAAGCGCGCCATCAGGGCGATGCAATCGCCGTCGTCGGCGATGATCACTGCGACGCCGTGCGCGCGAAGGTGGTCGGGATTGCCGCGAAAGTTCCTTGCCTCGCCGATGACGACGCGCGGGATACCGAATTGGATGATCGTGCCGGTGCACATCATGCAGGGCGAAAGCGAGGTGTAGAGGGTCATGCGCCGGTAGGACTTCTGGCGGCCCGCGCGGCGCAGGCAGTCCATCTCGCCATGGGCGATTGGATCGCCCTCCTGCACGCGCCGATTGCGGCCGCGCGCAATCAAGTGTGCGCCCTGTGCCAGGACGCTGCCGATCGGACAGCCGCCCTCGGCATAGCCGATCTGCGCCTCTTCGTAGGCCAGGCGCAGAAACTTCGCATCCGTCGGGTCAAGTACCAGGTCCGGCGCCGTCATGGTGCCCTCGCGCGCTGCGCACGTCATTCCCTCGGCAGTCGCCGCCTCCGCCATCTTGCCCCCGCGCCGCGCGCCCGTCGAGGCCGCGCCGCCCTGCGCGTCGGCACGCCGGTTTCTGAACGCCGTGCCGGCCCCGCGGCGCTTGGCGCGCGGCGGGTGCGGTTTGGGACGGGTCGCCGACGGCGCCGGCGCCAGGGGACGTGTGCGCTGCGTTAGGCGCCCCTTGGGCGCATGGGCCGCGTCCGCCCCGACGCCATTGTTTCCGCCCGCCGTGGGAGTATACTGCTGCCAGCATGGACCCGCGCGCCGGTCGAGGTAGGCTCGGGCGGCGTGCACCATCCTCGGGATTGAGGCCCGTCTGCCATGGCGGGCCGTCGGCGTTTTTGGCCCTGCGATGAGCCGTCACGATCGGACCGACCATATTCGTCTAACCTCGCACCCGGCCCCGGGCGCGGCGCCGCGCTTTCCCATTATCTGGGGTGCCGCGAGCGCGCGCGAGCGCGGTCCGATCATTGCCACCCTCTCGCGCCCGCAAGACCGCAATGTCATCGGCACCCACGGCGGCTCCTACGCGGTCTACCGCGCGCTCGCGGTCTCCTGTGGCGCGCTCAACCCCATCCGCCGCGCCGATCTCACCAACACCGAACCGGCCGTCGCCATCGGACCCTTCCGGCAGTGGACCGACCCGCACCGCATCGTCTCGCTCGACCCCTGGGGCCATACGGTGCTCGACGCCTTCGGCCCGGAGATCGCCGCAGGGCTCGATCTGCGCCCGAGCATCGCCGTTACCCGGGCGCGGCTCGACCTCTCCGAGGTACAGCGGGCGATCGCCGGTGGACGCCTCGCAAGCGACGGCAGCATCGTTCACGGCGGTGGCACGGTGTCGGCGGTCAAGGTCGCCATCGATCCCGTGTGGTACCTGCCGGGCATCGCCGAGCGGTTCGGCACCACGGAAATGAGCCTGCGGCGTACGCTGTTTGAGCAGACGGCGGGGATGTTTCCCGAGCTGGTGACGCGGCCCGATTTGCGCGTGTTCCTGCCGCCGGTCGGCGGTACCACCGTCTACATCTTCGGCGACGCTGCCAAACTCGGCGATCCCTCCACCGCCGTCACCTGCCGCGTGCACGATGAGTGCAATGGGTCGGACGTGTTCGGCTCCGACATCTGTACCTGCCGTCCCTATCTGATCCACGGTATCGAGGAGTGCGTGCAGGGGGCGCAGCGCGGCGGACTAGGCATCATCGTTTACAACCGCAAGGAGGGCCGCGCGCTCGGCGAAGTGACGAAGTTCCTGGTCTACAACGCGCGCAAGCGGCAAAAAGGCGGCGATGCCGCGTCCGCGTATTTCGAGCGCACGGAATGCGTCGCCGGCGTGCAGGATGCCCGCTTCCAGCAGCTGATGCCGGACGTGCTGCATTGGCTCGGCGTCGCGCGCATCGACCGCCTGGTCTCCATGAGCGACATGAAGTACAACGCGCTCCTCGCGCAGGGTATCCGCATCATCGAGCGGGTGCCGCTTCCCGACGCCTTGGTGCCCGCCGACGCGCACGTGGAGATCGCCGCCAAGAAGGCCGCCGGCTACTACAGCCTACCGGCGGGCGATCCGCCCCTTCCCGGCCGCCCGCCCGAGGCCAGCTGATCCTGGAGATCGGAGCCTGCGTGGAGCCCGCAACGGCCGCCGCCTACTCGCTGCTGAGCGCCGACGCGGTGCGTCAGCGTGCCGAGCGTATGCTGGCGCTGGGCCTCGATGGCCGCCTCGACGGCCTGCGTGTCGATCTCTCCCGGCTGGAGGCTGCCGCCGAACTGGTGGCCGCCACGACGCGGCGTGCCTACCCGACCCTGGCCGTGCCGCTGCACGCGCGCTGGCGGCACTTCGTCATCGACGGGGAGGATCGCTGGGCCGCAATCGACCGCGCCGCGGGCTGGCGCGATCCCGCCGAACGGGCCCGCGCCGCCTGCGATCTGGCGATCGTCAGCGTCCTGCTCGATGCCGGCGCGGGAGCCCAATGGAGCTACCGTGACGGCAGTGGAGCGGCGTTCTCCCGCTCGGAGGGACTGGCGCTGGCGAGTCTTGCCATGTTTGCCGCCGGCGCGTTCTCGGATGACGGCGAGGTGCCGTTGCGTGTCGACGCCGGGGTTCTGCAGCAGCTCACCAGCCGGCAATTGGCGCGTGCGTTGCAGGTTTCGCCAAGCAACCCGCTGCCCGGGTTGGCGGGGCGGCTGGCGCTGCTGCGACGCCTCGGTGCAACGGTCGCTGCGCGCCCCGACATCTTTGCGCGCGCGGGCAGCGCGCGCCCAGGCGGCCTTGTCGACCACCTCGTCGATCTGGCGCGCGGCGGGGCCATTGCCGCGCCGACGATTCTCGCCGAGGTGCTCCGCCATCTCGGCCCGATCTGGCCCTCGCGGTCGACGCTCGGCGGCGTCGCGTTGGGCGACTGCTGGCGCCATCCCGCGATGGTCGGCGATGGGCCGGCGCGTGGGTTCGTGCCCCTGCACAAGCTGTCGCAGTGGCTCACCTACTCGCTGCTCGAGCCGCTTGCGGCGCTGGGCATCGTCGTGAGCGACATCGATGGCCTCACCGGGCTCGCCGAGTACCGCAATGGTGGGCTGTTTATCGATACCGGCGTGCTCGCGCTCGTCGATCCGGCCGATGCTGGGCGCGCGCATGACATCGGCTCACCGCTGATCGTCGCCTGGCGCGCGCTCACCGTCGCGCTGCTCGACCGGCTGGCGGCGGCGGTGCGCCGCAGGCTGGCGCTCGATGCCACGCGCTTGCCGCTGGCGAAGGTGCTTCAAGGGGGTAGCTGGGCAGCCGGCAGGGCCCTTGCCCGGGCGCGTCGCCCGGACGGCGCGCCGCCCCTCACGGTGATCAGCGATGGCAGCGTATTCTGAGCGCAAGGGGAGATTGCTTCATGGAAGGCGTCACCGTGGTCGACCATCCCCTCGTGCAGCACAAGTTGACCCTGATCCGGGCCAAGGACCGCTCGACCAAGTCGTTTCGCGAGCTGCTGAAGGAAATCGGCATGCTCCTGTGCTATGAGGTGACGCGCGATCTGCCCTTGACCGAGGTCGAGATCGAGACACCTTTGGTGCGCTCGCGGCAGCCGAAGATCGCCGGCAAGAAGCTGGTGTTCGCGCCGGTGCTGCGCGCCGGCATGACGTTCGTCGAGGGCATGCTCGACCTCGTCCCCACGGCACGCGTCGCGCACATCGGCCTGTACCGTGACCCGCAGACGTTCGTTGCGGTCGAGTATTTCTTCAAGGCTCCGGCCGATCTCGGCGAGCGTCGCGTGGTCGTGGTGTCACCGGTGGTCGCCACCGCCAACACCGCCGTGGCAGCCATCGACCGCTTGAAGGAGCGCGGTGCCAGGCACCTGCGGCTCGTCTGCCTGATCGCCGCCCCGCAAGGCCTCGAGCGGCTGCGCGCGGTGCACCCGGACGTGCCGATTTGGACCGCGGCGATCGACACGACGCTCGATGAGCGCGCCTATATCGTTCCGGGCCTCGGCGACGCCGGCGATCGGGCCTACGGCACGCGCTGATGGGCGCGCCGACCGATTGCACGCCCATGCGAGTCGACGACGGGCCTGTAGAAGACGGGCTTGACTGCAGCGCAGAAACGCCGACCCTGGCGGGAGGCCGCGCGCTGTGCCGCGGCGCGGCCGATATGGTGCCAACGGTGTGGCCGGGTCCGGCGCACGTACGGGTGATCGACAGGGACTTTGTGACGCGGCTGCGCGTGGGGTGTCGTCATGGAACGCCAGGATGCATTGCAGGCGGTTGCCGAGCGTGTCGCCGCCCGGCTGAAGGAGCGCGGGGAAACCATCGCCGTCGCCGAATCCTCGACCGGCGGGGCGATCTCGGCCGCACTGCTGGCGGTGCCCGGCGCCTCGGCCTATTTCCTCGGCGGCGCGGTCGTCTATACGCGCCAGGCGCGCGGCGCGCTGCTCGCCATCTCCGATGCCGAGATGTCCGGCATGCGCGCGGCGAGCGAGCCCTACGCGGCGCTGTTGGCGCGCGTCGTGCGCGAGCGCCATTCCGCGAGCTGGGGGTTGTCGGAAAGCGGCGCCTCCGGCCCGACCGGCAATCGCTACGGTGATCCAGCCGGACACTCCGCAATCGCCGTATCCGGGCCCCGCGTGCGCGCGTTGACCTTGCGCACGCAAAGCGCCGATCGTCGCGGCAACATGCAGGCATTCGCCATCAAGGCGCTGCAGACGCTGCTCGAGGCGATCGACGGCTGATACGGCGAACCGCGGCAGCCTCAGCTCGGCAGGAAGCGAAAGCCGTCCCCCCAGCGCGTCATGCGGCCGATGGACGGGGAGGGGAAGTGCACGACGCAGAGCTGCGTCGGGCTGTCGCAGACGGCTGTGAACAGGGCGCGCCGGGATGCTCCCGCCTGCTTGGAATCGTAGTCGGCGCGCATGCCAAGCTCGGGGTAGCGCGCCTGCAGCGGCGAGTGGATCATGTCGCCCGTGAGCACGCAATCGTGCTGCGGTTTGCCGACGCGCACCGAGTAGTGGTCGATGGTGTGGCCGGGCGTGGGAACGAGCGCCACGAGATCGTTCAGCTTGTGGTCGCTTTGCACCAGCTCGGCGCGGCCTGCCGCGACGATCGGCAGGACCGAATCGGTAATCCAGGGCAGGCTCGTCGCGTCCTTGGCGTGCTCTGCGGTCCAGTACGCGAGCTCGCGCTCGGCGAACAGATAGCGTGCCTTGGGGAAGGTCGGCACCCAGCGTCCGTTATCAAGGCGCGTATTCCAGCCGACATGATCGACGTGCAGGTGGGTGCACATCACGTAGTCGATGTCGTCATAGCCGACGCCCGTGGCGGCAAGGCCCTTCTCCCAGCGCTGGCTCGTCTGGTTGTGCCAGAACGGGCGCGTCGGCCGCGACTTGTGGTTGCCGACGCAGCTGTCGACGAGAATCTTGTGGTGCGGGGTCTCGACCAGGAAGCTCTGGAAGCACAGCACCACCTTGCCCGCGGGGTCGATGTAGGTGGGGCGCAGCCAACTCGCGTTCGCCTCGAAAACCTCCTTGCTGAGCGAGGGGAAGAACTCGAAGGCGTCGAACAGCGCCGCCTCGCTCTCGATCACCGGGTGAATGGTAATGTCTCCGACCTTGAACGGCGCCATGGTCGCTGCTCCCTGTGCTTGCCGGCCACCGCATGCTAATGCCGACGGTGGCGGCTTGGAAAGCCGATTCCGCGCCAGCGCAGTTGCCAGCGATGGGGCAGAACGGTCACAATCATCGCCGGCAGGCACCCGACGGAGCAAGCCATGACCGGCAGCACCGCCTTGACGAGCGGCACATTCAACGTGACGGCCATCGAGCGCGTCGTGTTCGGGCGCCCGGCCGAAGAGGCCGTTGTCGCCGAGGCTGAGCGGCTCGGTGCAAAACGCGTGTTCGTCACCTCGACGCGCTCGTTGGCGAACAGGGAGCACGGCCCGCTGCAGCGCCTGGAGCAGGCACTCGCCGGCCGCCACGCCGGCACGTTCACGCACATCAGATCGCACTCTCCGCGCGAAGACGTGGTCGCCGGCGCGAGGCAGGCACGCGCCGCCGGGGCGGATCTTCTCGTCGCCGTCGGCGGCGGCTCGGTGATCGACGCCACCAAAGCCATGCAGCTGTGCCTCTGGCTCGGCCTCGACAGTCCCGAAGCCATGGAGCCCTACTGCCTGGGGTTCGAGCGAACGCGTTATGCGGCGTTCGCGTTGCCGCCCGATCCGATCCGCGCGATCTCCGTCTCGACCACGCTGTCGGCCGCGGAATTCACCGAGAACGCAGGTATCACGCAATCGGCAACCAACACCAAGCAGTCGTTTCGCCACCGCCTGTTCGCGCCCCGCGTCGTGATCCTCGACCCCGCCGCGACCCTCGACACGCCGGAGTGGCTGTTGCTGTCGACGGGGATACGCGCCGTCGATCACGCGGTCGAGAGCTACTGCAATGCCTTGGCGAATCCCGCGACCGAGGCACTCTCGCTGCAGGGTTTGCGCCTGCTGAGCCGCGCGCTGCCGGCGATCAAGCGGGACGTCGGTGACCTCGCGGCGCGGCTGGAGGCGCAGTTCGGCATGTGGCAGGCGATTGCCGCCTCGGCGTCGGGCGTGGCAACCGGGGCCAGCCATGGCATCGGCTACGCCCTCGGCGCGACCTTCGGCATCGCTCACGGCCACACCTCCTGCGTCATGCTGCCGGCCGTCCTGCAGTGGAATGCCGCGGTCAACGGCGCGCGCCAAGAGGCGCTCGCCGCAGCGATGGGCGCTCCCGGGCGCCCGGCGAGCACGCTGGTCAGGGAGCTGGTGGCCGGTCTCGGTCAGCCGGTGACGCTGCGCGCCGTCGGCATACGCCGCGAGCAGCTTGCGGAGGTGGCACGCCGCGCGCTCGAATACCATCCCGTCAAGGTCAACCCGCGCAAGATCCAATCCGCGGCCGACGTCATGCAGATTCTCGAGCTTGCTTGGTAGGGGCTCGTGCAGCGCCCGTTGGATCTCTGTCGTTCCTGGCTGTTCGTCGAAGGGTCCGACGAGCACGCCCTGCTCGCGGTCGCGCCGACCTGTGGCGCCGATGTCCTGGTGCAGGATCTGGAGGATTTCACGCCTGCGGAGCCCAAGGGCAACGCGCGGGCGATTGCGCCGGAGGCGTTCCGGCGCTGGCGCGAGGCGGGGCGCGTTGCCGCCGTCAGGGTCAATCCGCTCGCCGCCGGCGGCATGGACGACCTCGCCGCGGTGATGCGCGGGGCACCCGACATCGTCGCGCTCCCCAAGGTATCCGAGCCCGCGCAAGTCGCCTTGCTGGCGGAGGCGGTATCCCGCTGCGAGCGCGAGTACGGCCTCGCCGATGGTGCCACCGTACTGTTGCCGAACATCGAGCTGGCGTGCGGCCTGGTGCAAACCGCGGCCATCGTCCGCGCCAGTCCGCGCGTCAGGGCCTGCCTGCTCGGCGCCGAGGATCTCGCCGCCGATCTCGGAGCCGAACGGGGAACCGACGGTATCGAACTCGCCTACGCGCGCCAGCGCTTTCTCGTCGAATGCGTGGCCGAGGGGATCGTGGCGGTGGACTGCCCCTATACCTGGTTCGGCGATGCGGATGGCCTCGCCCGTGACACGCACTGGGCGCGGCGGCTCGGCTATAAGGCCAAGAGCGCGGTCGATCCGGGACACACCACCATCATCAACGCCGTGCTGACGCCGAGCGCGGCAGAGATCGCCGCGGCGCACGCGATCCTCGAAGCCTTCACCGCGGCACAGGGCAGCGGGCGATCCCGGGTCGAGGTCGGCGGGACCCTGCTCGAGAAGCCGGCGGCCGATCGCGCCGCGCGCCTCATCGAGCGGGCCAAGGCGCTTGGTGAGATCGACGAGGGCCGCTAATCTCGGCCGCGCGCCAGCCGAGCCCCGGTGTCGGCAGGTGTGTCGGGAGGCGCGCTGCGTTGGCAGTGCCGCGGCGATGGCGCAAGAGAGGTCTGTGCATGCACCTGTACCGAGCCGTGCGCGGCACCTTGCCGGCAATCGCGCTGCTTGCGGCGCTGGCCTCGGGTCGGGCGACGGCGCAGGACAGTGCCGTGCGCATCGGCGAGCTCAACTCCTACAGCCGCTTTGCCGCCTTTGCCGTCCCCTACCGCAACGGCATGCAGCTCGCCGAGCAGGAGATCAATGCTAGGGGTGGCGTGCTCGGCGGCAAGCGCATGGAGATCGTCTTCCGCGACGACGGTGCCACGCCCGGCGATGCGGTACGGGTCGCCCAAGAGCTGCTGAGCCGCGAGCACGTCGCCTTTCTGGTCGGCACCTTCCTCTCCAACGTCGGCCTTGCGGTTGCCGATTTCGCCAACCAGCAGCAGACGCTGTTTCTTGCGACCGAGCCGCTCACCGACGCCATCACCATGGCGCAGGGCAACAGATACACCTTCCGCGTGCGCCCCTCGACCTACATGCAGACGCGCATGCTGGTCGAGGCGGTCAAGGCGAGGGGCGTCAAGCGGTGGGCGATCGTCGCGCCCAACTACGAGTACGGCCAGTCGGCAGCCGCCAACTTCAAGCGCTTGATCGCCCTCGCCACCCCGGATACCCAAATCATCGCCGAGCAGTATCCGGCGCTCGGCAAGATCGATGCCGGTGCCACCGCCGCCGCGCTCGAGAACGCCAAACCGGACGGCATCTTCAACGTCCTGTTCGGCGCCGATCTCGCCGTGTTCGTGCGTGAGGGCAACACCCGCGGGCTGTTTGAGAAGCGCACCGTGGCCAGCCTACTGACCGGCGAGCCCGAATATTTGCTGCCGCTCGGCGAGGAGACGCCGGAGGGGTGGCTAGTCACCGGCTATCCGGTCGAGCAGATACGCGAGGAGACCCACAAGGCCTTCATCGATGCCTACCGCGCCAAGTATCAGGACACGCCCCGCCTCGGATCCCTGCTCGGCTACATGGTCGGCTACATGATGCGCGACATGCTCGACAAGGCCGGCTCGACCGATACCGCCAAGCTGCTGGCCGCGCTCGATGACGCAAAGTTCACCACCCTGGTCGGGCCCGTGGTGATGCGCGGCCTCGACCACCAGTCGACGCTCGGCGCCTGGGTGGGCGAGACGGCCAGGGAGGACAAGCGCGGCACGATGCGCAACTGGCACTACGAGGACGGCGCGAAGTATCTGTTCCCGGAGGCCGAGGTGCGGGCCGTGCGCAAGCAGTAGCGGGCGGGTGCGCGGGAAGCGGCAAGGCGCCCGCCATCCCGCACGCCAAGGTGGAGGGCCGGCGGAGGCTGCCGCCGATTGCGGGGGAAGCACCGGAAGTGCTGCGCGTTTGCTGTGCGAGGCGGCCACTTGCCTGATGTTTCCTTCCTGCTGCTGCAGATCCTCAACGGGCTCGCCAGCGCCTCGTCGCTGT
>JBPYEF010000228.1:0-5974 GCA_051985875.1 Hyphomicrobiaceae bacterium | reverse complement strand
AGCAGCTCGAGCCAGGCGACGAGGCCGATCACGCCGGCGCCTGCAACCAGCATGCCGATACGGTAGGCGGCGACGTAACTTGCCATGCCGGCGGCCTGTTCCTCGGGGGCGAGGATTTCCACCCGATAGGCATCGATGACGATGTCCTGCGTGGCCGAGGCGAGAGCAACCAACAGTGCGCACAGCCCGACACTCAGCGGCGCGACGCGGGGATCGCGCGTGGCGAGCAGAAGCACTGCGCCGATCAGCAGCAGCTGCGTGGCAACGAGCCAGCCGCGCCGACGGCCGAGTCGGCTGCCGAGCCAGGGAACGGGGAGCGCGTCGACGACCGGCGCCCACAGGAACTTGAGGCTGTAGGGCAAACCCGCGAGCGACAGCAGGCCGATGGTGGAGAGATCGACGCTGCGATCGGCGAGCCACACCTTGAGCGTGTCGCCGGCCAAGGCGAGCGGCAGGCCTGAGGAGAAACCGAGCAGCAGAACGGTGATCAGCTGTGGCCGCGTGTAGACCGAGCATGCCGCCGCCCACCCAGCGGCGCACGCCCGCAGCGACGCGCCAAGGGCGCCCGGCGCCAGGGCCAATTTGCCGCCTTCCTTGCGCATGGCGCGTTTGGGCGAATCACTCTAGGTTGCGGGCCGCAGCGAATAAGCTGGCAGCGGGGGTTGCATCATGGCGCTTATGAGCGCGCTGCTTGGCCAATTGCGGCCATCACGAGGGCGCGCGGTTTCCGGCAAGACCGGGCAGGTGATTTTACACGGCCAATCGGGGCGGGCCTATGCCTTCGAGGTTTATCCCGCCGCGGGCACGATTGATGACGTGCCGACGGTCTATATCTACGCGCGCAGTCGATCGGCCGAGGGGGCGGGCACCGGGGTCGCTGGCTTCGATGTCGGCTTCGTAGGGCGCACCGAGGCAATGGGCCAGCGGGCCGAGGAGCACGAGCGGCTCGGCCATTTTGTCGGCCACGGCTTCGACACGCTGCTGATTTTGCGGGTCGACCCCGAGCTGATCCGCAACGGGATCACCGACGATTTGATCGCCCGCTACCGGCCGGTGCTCAACGACTTACTCCGCAGCTACCACGGCGCCACGGTCTCCTGACAGGCCTAGGCGGCGGCGTGCCTGCTCGCGCAGCAGGTCGATTGGTTTTCGCCGCCCCTCGGCCTCGAAGTGCCAGTAGGTCCACCCGTTGCAGGCACGCTTGCCCTCGAGTTCCGCGCCGAGGCGATGGATCGAGCCGTGCCGGCCGGCCGCTGCCAGGCTGCCATCGGCCATGACCTCGGCGCGGATCGTGCCGCAGCCGTTGGTCAGCGTATGGCCAGGCGCAAGGATGCCAAGCTCGACAATGGCACCGAACGGCACGCGCGGTTCGGCACGCTTGCCGCGTGGCAGCTGCAGGGCCGACGCGGGACATGGCAGCACGGCGGCGATCCGCCGCACGGCGGCCTTGGCGTAGCTGGCCTCGCGTTCGATGCCGAGCCAGCGTCGGCCAAGTCGGCGAGCCACCGCTCCGGTCGTGCCCGTGCCGAAGAACGGATCAAGCACGAGGTCGCCGACGTTGGTCGAGGCGAGCAGCAGGCGATAGAGAAGCGCCTCGGGCTTTTGCGTCGGATGGGCCTTGCTTCCGTCCCCGCGCCGCAGGCGCTCCGCACCCGAGCAGATCGGAAACAGCCAGTCGGAGCGCATCTGCACGTCGTCGTTCAGCGCCTTCATCGCCGCGTAGTTGAAGGTGACGCGCGCTTTGGCGTCGCGGCCGGCCCAGATCAGCGTCTCGTGCGCGTTGGTGAAGCGCTTGCCGCGGAAGTTGGGCATCGGATTGACCTTGCGCCAAATGACGTCGTTCTGGATCCAAAACCCGAGGTCCTGCAAGATAGTGCCGATGCGGAAGATATTGTGGTAGGAGCCGATCACCCAAATGGCTCCATCCGGCTTGAGTACGCGGCGGCACGCCGTGAGCCAAGCGCGCGTGAAGCGGTCGTAGTCGGCAAACGAGGCAAACTTGTCCCAACCGGCGTCGACCCCATCGACCACCGTGTTGTTGGGTCGCAGCAGCACGCGCTCGAGCTGGAGATTATAGGGCGGGTCGGCGAATACCAGATCGACGCAGCGGTCGGGAAGCTTGGCGAGCTCGGCGAGGCAGTCGCCGATCAGCACGCGATTGCTTTCGATCTCGGCGGCGGCGCGGGCCTGTGGTCCCGCTTGGGTCAACGGATGCAGTGACATCGACGCAGCACTCTCACACACGCAACGCTCACACATGCGCGCACGACATCGTGCGCAGGCATGCCCACCGCAAAAGCGACCGTTTTCGCACGCACGCGCGCCGGCGGCGAGGGGAATGCAGGCCAAGTTTAGCACAGGCCGATCGCCTCGGGTTGCCGGGCAAACTCGAGGACTGCTACCTGCGCCGCGCGATCGCCTTCAGGTGTCGATGCGCATGACCGCCTCGATTTCGACGCTGATGTTCATCGGCAGCGAGCCCATGCCGACTGCGGAGCGGGCATGCTTGCCGCGGTCGCCGAGAACGGCGACGAACAGATCGGAACAGCCATTGATGACGCGAGGCTGCTCGGTGAATTCTGGCACGGCGTTGACCATGCCGAGCACCTTCAGCACCTCGACCTTCGCAAGCTCGCCGGCGGCCGCCTTGGCAGCGGCAAGCAGGCCCAGTCCGACGAGCTTTGCATGCTCGTAGGCCTGCTCGACGCTGACCTCGCGCCCGACCTTGCCGGTCGCCATCGAGCCGTCGCTGCGGCGCGGGCCCTGGCCCGACAAGTAGAGCGTGTCGCCGTGACGCTTAAAGGATACGTAGTTGCCAATGGGCGTCGGCAGTTGCGGTAGCGCCAGGCCCATAGCTTCGAGCTTTGCTTCCGGTGTCATTGCCCTTCTCCACCATGCGGGGAGCACTCTCGTTCCCCTCGCTATTTCTAGTCGAGCACCGCGGCGCTGTCGCCGGGCTCCTTACGCAAAACGCGCAACGAGACGGACGTAGGCAAGCGCCAGGCTTTGCGGCAGGATGCCCGCATCGACAACGGCACAGAGATCGGCATGTCCCTCATCGGTAAAACCGCCGTCGTCACCGGATCGACGTCGGGCATCGGCCTCGCCATCGCGCGCGCGCTGGCGCAGGCCGGCTGCAACATAGTCGTCAATGGGCTCGGCAGCGAGCAGGACGTCGCCAGGGCCATGCGCGAAGTCGCCGCGTGCGGTACCCGCGTCGCCTTCGACGCAGCCAATATGCTGCGGCACAATCAGATCGCCGAAATGATCGCCAGATCCGAGCGCGATTTCGGCAGCGTCGATATCCTCGTCAACAACGCCGGCATTCAGCACGTGGCGCCGGTCGAGGATTTTCCCATAGAGCAGTGGGATTCGATCATCGCCATCAACTTGAGTTCTGCCTTCCACACCACCCGCGCCGCCGTTCCTGGCATGAAGCGGCGCAGATGGGGCCGCATCATCAATCTCTGCTCGGCACACTCGCTCAGGGCCTCGCCGTTCAAGGCGGCCTATGTCGCCGCCAAGCACGGCCTCGCCGGGTTCACCAAGGTGGTGGCGCTCGAGCTCGCCGAGCACGGCGTGACCTGCAACGCGATCTCCCCGGGATTCGTGTGGACGCCGCTGGTGGAGAGGCAGATACCCGACCTCGCGAGGTCGGAAAACATCACCGAGGATGCGGCCAAGCGCGAAGTGTTGGCGCGCCAGCCGACGCACCAGTTCGTCAGCGTGGAGCAAGTCGCGTCGCTTGCCGCCTTCCTCGCGGGCGAAGCCGCGGGCTCGATTACCGGAGCCAACTATGTGATCGACGGCGGCTGGACAGCGCAATAGTGCCGGCAAGCGCGCCTCTGGGGCGACGCAGCGGTCAGCTGCGGCAAGGCGGCGCTGCGAGGCAGCTTGCCCGGCCCGTCACAAGGCGCACATGCGGCGACGCCTCAGCCACAGGTGCCGGGGCTAGTGCGGCATTTCACTGAATGGCTTGCGCTCGGCCTCGACGCTCGGCACCTGCTGCAGTCCCCAATCTCCGCGCAGGATCGCTGCGGCGATAAAGCCGACCGCCGCCGCGGTCAGGAACGCCGCGAGGAGGATTTCCTGCAGCCGCAACGGACGGCGCCGCTGGGGCCTCGGCGCGACGCTCGGCGCCTGCTTGCGCTCGTCTTTTTGCCGGTGCGCGGCCATAGCGATATGAAACGCGCGCCGGGCGCACGAGGCCAGCGCACCAAAAGCCGCGCGACAGATTCGCACACGCGCTCGGCGTCAGGTCATAATCCCCGCATGATGCAGCCGAGCAGCAACACCAGATAGGCGCCCAACATCGCGTAGAATTGCGTCGCATCGCCGGTGAGGTAGGGAACCGTTGCCCCGAAGAAGCGTGCAAAGAGAACCGCCAGCGACAGAATTATGGAAAGTGTGAAGATCAGGATGCCCGGTGCCTTCAAAGCCATAGCTAGCCTCTCCCCCTGTGCGTCTTCCCGCCACCGATTCGCACCGCGGCGGCCGGCGCGCCTCATAGCACCCGCGCGACGCCATGGGCACCCAAGCCGGCAAAGCTTGTGTGGGTAACTGCTGCGCGTGCGTTCAGCGCCCGGCGAGGTAGGTAAAGCCCGTCCCCGAGACGACGACCTCGATCGCCCCGCTGGTGATGGTGGGATGAGAAATGCGAATCCCGAGCACGCCGTCATAGCCCTTGGCCCGCGCGCGCGTGGCGAGCGTTTCGAGTGCGCGCGCGATGGTGGTATCCAACAGCGCTTCGTACTTGGTCATGTAGCCACCGAGGGTGTTGACCACGGCCTCGCGCACGTCGCGCAGGATGTTGGCGCCGCTGATCGCGCACGCATAGACCATCTCGCCCTTTGTCACGGGGCGGTCCAGCTCCTCGCTCGTGACAAGCCGCATCAGTCCCGCCTTGCCTGCTTGCGGTCCGCGGCGCTGGAGGCATCAGCGAAGGTGCGTGCGGGAAGCAGCCGTCGCCTGACGACCAGTAGCAGCCCCAGCAGTGCCACGCCGGCAACGATGATCGCACCCGCGTGCTTGGCCCACAGCAGCAGCGGAGAGATGCGCCCGTCGAGCACGAGTCGGGTGTGCGCGAGCAGCACGCCAGGATCCGGTAGGGTCGCCGTTTGCAGCATCACGCCAACGGCGGCGGCCTGGTCGCGACTCGACAAAACCGCCTCGCGCACGCTTGGCCGCGACAGCTCGGCCATGCGCGCGGGCATGGCGACGACGGCGCGCAGCAGGTGCTGTGCGGGCGCCTTCTCGAGGCCGGTCACGTAGCGCGCCAGGCTGTCGAGCTGCGGCTCGTCGAGCGCGCGAGCGAGTCTCTTGAGAGAGCCGTCATCGAGCTCGAACAGCGCACTGCGGGCGTCCGGTGGCACGGATGCAAGGTGCGCCACGGCGAGCGTGTCATTGAGCCCGACCAGCCGATCCAGGCTCGCCTGCGTGAACATCTCGGGTTTGGCGTGGCGATGGATCTCGAGCGCAACCACGCGTGACAGGTTGTCGCCGGCGACCCCCACCCATTGCAGCGCGGTCGCGAGCGAGCCGGTCTCGCGGGCAATTTCCATGGCCGCGGGCGGCAGTGAGGTGACGGCGCGATTGAGCGTGCCGTCGCCGAGGCGACGACTGATGCCCTCTTCTCCCTCGCTGGCGAGCACCAGATCCACGACTTCATCGAGGCGTGCCATGTCGTCGGCCTTGACCGTGTCAAGAAAGCGCTGGAACGCGCCCTGCTTGCCCGCGAGTTCCACCACCTTGGCGTGGGCGCGACGGAACTCGAGCCAGATCTCGACGACACGATCGGCGGTCTTCGCGGCGATGTCCTTGACGCTCTCCCCGATCTGCTCGGCGATCGATTTCGCCAGCTCTGCGCGCACTTTGTCCTTGGACTCCTTGGTCTTCATTTCCTCGGCGATGATCGGCAGCACCCCATGGCGGAAATCCCAGATGTCCTTCGCGATGAGCACCAACCCGATGCCAC
>JBPYEF010000227.1:0-8130 GCA_051985875.1 Hyphomicrobiaceae bacterium | reverse complement strand
GGCGGCCGCACCCTCGGCCGGCACAGCGCTCGCTGGTGCCGCCGCGGCGGCGTGCTTGGCCGCATCTTCGCTCGGCGCGGCAGCGGGCTTCGCAGCCCCGCCGTCACCGCCGCCCGGCGCGGCCGGCTTGGCCGCATCCTTTGTGGCTGCCGCTGCGGCGGCCGCTTCCGCCTTCTTCGGCGGGCCGTCGGGAAAGGCGCTCTTTGCCTCTCCCGAGATGCGCCCCGCCAGGATCAGCCGTTTGCCTTCCGGCTTGTAGGCGCGCAGCAACGCCACGGGATCCGGCATCCCCTGCAGCTTATCGGCCGCGATCTGCATCGCCTGCGGGCTCGTCTGCAGGATCGGCTGCAGCGTCGTCGTCGCACCCTCGGCCTTGGAGAGAAAGCCCGCGGTGGCCAAATTCAGCTTCTCGATACCCCCGGACAGCACGTCTGCCTCATCGATGTTGCTGCGATCCAACCCGAGCCAGGCGACGTAGTCGGTAACCACCGGGCGCGCCCCCCCGCCGAATTGCACGCGGCGGGCGGCGGTGATGTCGGCGGCCACCTTGCTCGGGTCGAAGGCAACCCCCCAGGCCTTGAGCAGCTTGACGAACTCCGGCGCGATTGGGGCCGCACCCATACCCATCGGGCCACCGCGCGCATCGGTCTCGGCCACCGGATCGACGAACGCCAGTATCTTGCCGCCGCCGAGAACGTACTGATCGATCGCATACGCCGCTTCAGGCGTCAGACGCTCTGGTTGCGCGACCATCAGCAGGTCGATGTCGGATGGGATTTCTTTTGCATCCTCGGCCACCGTCCTGACCTCGAAAAAGTCGCGGATCTGCTCCATGATCATCTGCGGGGGCAGCGTGCGCGGTCCACCACCCATCATCGCCATCGGGTTCATGCCGCCGTCGAGCGGCAGGCTGGTGATCAGTCCGACCACCCGTTTCTTGGGATTGACCAGGCCGTAGACGAGCTTGGTGAGGTCGTATTCGAGGAACGGCTCGCGATCCGCCGTGAAGAAGGGAATGGTAACGTCATTGTCGGTCGCATTGCGGCCGATCAGGCCGAAGTAGGCGGTCTCCCCTTCCTGATTGATGCGCACCCCACGCAGTCCCGCTGCCACTGCCCGATCCTCCGCATCGGAGAACGGCTGGGGATCGAACACCGAGAGTTCGAGCTTGCCCCGCGACAGGTCGCGGTATTGCTCGAGCAAGGCGCGAACGCGATCGAAATACCGGCCGTAGGTGGGCGCGATCTCGCGCAGCCGCGGCGAGTAGTACAGGCTGATGCTGATCGGCTCGTCGATACTGCGCAGCACCTGGCGCGTACCCGACGAGATGGTGAACAGCCGCTGCTCGGTGACGTCGGCCTTAGCGTTGCGCAGCGCCACCGAGGCGAACAGATTGACACTGAGCAGGAGCACGAAGGCCAGGACGATGCTGGTCCAAGCCAGCGTGTGCCGCGGCAGACGCGAGGCACGGGCAACGGTCCAACTGGCGGCGGCGGCAAGCGGCGCGCGAATCTGTTCGGGCACCCAGTCGAGAATCGCAGGCAAGGGAGGCGCTCCTTCAGTCGGCCTTCTTCAGCTCGACAAAGACACGGTTGGCGAACAAGGCGAAGGCGATCAGGGATGCGAAAAAGACGACGCTCGCAACGTCGATCAGCCCCTTGGTGAACGGGTCGAAATGCGCCAGAAAGCTCATCGCCGCGACCGCGGCCACCAGGAACTGCGGCGCGAAGCTGCGCAAGGCGCCGAGCACGAGCTCATGCCCGCTCATCACCAACAAGAAGCAGATCGTGGCCGCAACGATGAAGGCGATGACCTGGTTCTTGGTCAGGGCAGAGATGCTCGCACCGATCGCCAGGAAAGCACCGGCAAGCAGAAAGCTGCCAAAATACCCCGCGGCGATCACGGCGTTGTCCGGGCGCCCGAGCACATTGACGGTGATCCACATCGGCAGCGTTGCCAGCAACGCCACCCCGACGAACGCCCAGGCCGCGAGGAACTTGCCAAGGATGGCCTCCCAGGGCGAGATCGGCAGGGTCATCAGCAGTTCGATGGTGCCGCTCTTGCGCTCCTCGGCCCACAGCCGCATGGCGACCGCGGGTACGAGCAGCAGGAACAGCCAGGGATGGTACTGGAAGAAGGGAGCAAGGTCGGCCTGACCGCGATCGAAGAAGTTACCGACGTAGAAGGCAAAGGCGCCGGTCAGGGCGACGAAGACGATCAAGAACGTGGTCGCGAGCGGGCTGGCGAAATACGCGGCGAATTCGCGCCGGGCGATGATCCACGTATTGCGCGCAAGCTCATGCATGCGAAGCCCCCGTGTCGGACGTGGTGATCTGACGGAATACGTCGTCGAGGTTGCCCTTCTCCACGCGAACATCCTCGACCTCGATGAACTTCGCGCGGATCAGTGCCGCCAGCTCGGGTGCCGCCGGCGGCCCGCCGCGCGGCAGGGCCCTGAGTTGCACCCGCCCGTTGCCGGTACCGATCGTCTCCACTTTGGCGATGGCCTCAAAGCGCGCCAACGCCTGTGCCACGGCCTCCGCGCGCTCGGCGCCGACCCGCATGCCGATCGCACCGTGATACGGGAGGCGGGCCATCAGCTGCTCGGCCGTGCCATCGGCGACGATCCTGCCGCGGTTGATGATGATGGCGCGCGAGCACACTGCCTCGACCTCTTCGAGGATGTGCGTCGAGACGATGGTCGCCTTGCCGGGCGCCATCTCGCCGATCAACTTGCGCACTTGGTGCTTCTGGTTCGGGTCGAGACCGTCGGTCGGCTCGTCCATGATCAGCACCTCGGGGTCGTGGAGGATCGCCTGGGCAATGGCAACGCGCCGCTTGAACCCCTTCGACAGCGTCTCGATGCGCTGACCGAGCACGGTCTCCAGCGCCGTCTGCTCGACGGCGTACCCGACCCGCAACCGCTCCTGCTTGCCGGTAAAGCCGCGGATCTGGGCGATGAAGGAGAGGAATGCCGCGACGCTCATCTCGCCGTAGCAGGGTGCGCCCTCCGGCAGGTAGCCGAGCTTGGCCTTTGCCGCTCGCGGATTTTCAAACACGTCGATGCCGGCAATGCACGCCTTGCCGGCATCCGGCTCGAGGAAGCCGGTGAGCATTTTCATCGTCGTCGATTTGCCGGCGCCGTTGGGGCCGAGAAAGCCCAGCACCTCGCCGCGCCGCACCGAGAGCGAAATCCCGTCGACGGCGACGATGTCGCCGAAGCGTTTGCGCAGGTCCGCGGCCTCAACCAAAGTGGCCATCCACCCTCCTCCCTCGCGCATTGGCCGAAAGGAACTGAACCCCAGACGAAACTTTTCGCGCTTTTCATGACCATCGGGCGGATGCGGCAATCAAAGCCACCCTTCGCCCGGGCCAGCGTCTATTAAGCGAGCTGATCGCGCGCATCAAGCCATCGCGGCGCGTTTTTTACCTGCGGCCGAGAGGCGCAACCCGAGGATCTCGCGGGCGGTCAGGTCAATCGACCGCGCGCGGCGACGGGCAATACGTCGACGATGCGATCGGCGCGCACCGCGATCATGCGGTCGGCCATATTGACCACCACGCAGACGTGGTTCGGCACCACGCGCACGACCTCGCCGACTTCGGGCCGGGCGTTGCTGCGGCTAAGGTCGAGAAAGCCGTGCTCCTCGGCGCAGGCGTTGATCGTCGCCTGCGGGTACTCGAGGATCGCTCCGAACCCGGCGTCCAAGCCACCGGTGTCGGCGGTCAGCATCTTGGCACCGGCATCGAGAATACCGCGCGCGGGCGCCGCGCGGCTCACCACCGTCGTGTAGACGCTGAGCGCGCAGTCCTCCGGCAGCGCCGATCCGCACGCCAGCATCATACGGTCGTTGAAAATATACGTACCGGCGCGATGTTCGGTCGCACCGTTCAGCTCGCCCATGTGCCGCAGGTTGGGCGTGCCCCCGGTCGACACGATGCGCGGCTCCAGTCCGAGCGCGCGCACGCCGCGCGCCGCCGTGTCGAAGAAACTCTGCGTCTGCGGCCAGGATTGTTCGGGTGGGTAGAACAAAAATCCCGCGAAGCGCAGCCGCGGGAGCGCGGCTATAGCGCGCGCCAGCGCGACCGCTTCCGCGGGCGTCTCGACACCGGCGCGCTTGCGCCCGGAGTCGCACTCGACCACCACGGGAAGCGGGCGCCCCGCGATCTCCGCGGCGCGCGGCAATCCGGTGATGGTTGCAAGGCTGTCGGCCGCGACGGTGATGCGCGCACGCTGCAGCAGCCGCCCGAGGCGGCCGAGCTTTTCCTCGCCGAGCAAATTGTAGCTGATCAGGATGTCGTCGAGCCCGCCGGCCACCATCACCTCCGCCTCGCCGAGTTTCTGGCAGGTGATGCCGCGCGCACCGGCCGCGCACTGCATCTTGGCCAGCGCCGGGGACTTGTGGGTCTTGATGTGCGGACGATTGGCGAGCCCGGCGGCGTCGCAAAGTGCTTGCACGCGGGCGATGTTGCGCTCCACCCGATCGAGATCGATGACTACCGCGGGCGTGCTGAACTCCTGGGCGATTTGCGCCTTCAGCTCGGGGATGCTCAAGGGTTTGCGTCCTCTGCGGTCAATGCCCGTGCGGCTTGGCCTTGGCGAACGCCGCGGTCTGCTCGGGGGTTGCCGGTTTCTGATGGCTTGCCTGCCAGGCGCTGTAGGGCATGCCGTAGATCAGCTCGCGCGCCGCCTCCTTGCTGAGATCGACGCCGGCGTCGCGTGACGCCTCCCGGTACCAGTCGGCGAGGCAGTTGCGGCAGAAGCCGGCGAGGTTCATCAGATCGATGTTCTGCACATCGCTGCGCGTGCGCAGATGCGCAAGCAGCCGCCGAAAGGCCGCCGCCTCGCACGCCATGGCCCGCGCCGCATCATCCTGGTGCATCGGTTCGTCTCCTCTTGCTGCTATAGTTTCTGCGGCCAGCGCAACTCTTCCCCCCGAGATCGCCCCCAAGATCGCTTGCGGTGCACGGGCCGGCGCCGCGTCGATACCGCTCGGCAAGCGCGACCCGAGAACGCTCTCGACGATATGCCGCAGCCGCTCGGCCCAGGCCGCCTGGCCGGCGGCGTCGCGGATCAAGTCCTGGCGCACCTCGATCAGGGCATGCACCAGCCCGCGCCGCGTGCCATGCTGCCACAGGCAGTCCCCCTCGAGCTGACCCGAGTAGGGCTGATTATCACCGACGATCAGATCCCCCTCGGCATAGAGGCGCTCGAGCAGCGGCTTGGCCAACCGGTCGTCGCGGTCCCACAGCACGCCGACGTGCCACGGGCGCGGCCTCGTCTTCCAACTCTCGGTGAAGGAGTGCAGCGACAGGATGGCCGGCGCAACTCCAGTCGCCTGACAGCTATCGAGCACGGCGTCGATGGCCCGGTGGTAGGGCGCATAATAGAGGCGGATCCGCCGATCGCGTTCGGCGGCGTCGAGACGGCGGTTGCCCGGGATCACGGCGCCGTCGGACAGGCGCATGATCAGCGTCGGATCGTCGCAACCACGGTTCGGATCGATCAACAGGCGCGAATAGCGGGTCAGCAGGGCCGGTACGCCCAGGTGCTGCGACAGCGCGCGCGCGATGGCCGCCGCGCCGATGTCGTAGGCGATGTGACGGGCCAATTGTGCCGCAGGCAGGCCGAGCGTGCCGTAGCCGGATGGAAGTGCATTGCCCGCGTGATCGCACAAGATCACGAGCCCCGCGTCCGCCCGCCCCGGGAGAACCACGTAGCTCTCCTGTTCTGCGGCGGCGATTGTCACGGCCTTTGCTGCATCGCGCGCCATGCCGCGACTATAGCCGACGGCAATCGCGATCGGCAAAGGCGCATGCCTTTCCCCTTGAGACCCTTGCCGCGAAGCCGCACAATCCCGCCGCCACACGATTGATTGAGCGCGCGGAGCGCCATCCGCGCACCCGCGGCGGGCCGGGCTTTTGGGGCAGGCAAACGCGATGCCCGGCGCGCGCTGCCAGCTTGGAGGGATAGAGGACGCCATGGCCGCTGCCACATCGGCCGCACCGCCACGCGCCCTGCTGCGGGCGCTGTATGAAACGGCGGTCGCCGCCTGCCACCCGGATGCGTGCTTGGGTCCGCATCTGCCGCCGCCTCCCGAGGGCGGAGCGCTTGTCATCGTCGGCGCGGGCAAGGCGGCAGCGGCGATGGCGGTGGTGACCGATGCGCACTATCGCAAGCTTGGGGTCGCCGCCAGGATCGGTGGGTTCACGACCGCCCCCTACGGCACGCGCGAGGCACTGCCGGTGGCGCTGCCGGAGCGCATCGCCATCCTTTCCGCGAGCCACCCGGTGCCGGACACGGCGAGCGTGGCGGCGGCGGAGCGCGCGCTGAGGACGGTAGCTGGCGCTGCGGCCGGCGACCTCGTGCTCGTTCTGCTGTCGGGCGGAGCCTCGGCGCTGTGGGCGGCGCCCGCGCGCGGCCTCGATCTTGCCGCCAAGACGGCGCTGACGCGCGGCCTGCTCGCCTGCGGCGCCGACATTCACGAGATGAACACCGTGCGGCGGCACCTTTCGCGCATCAAGGGTGGGCGGCTGCGCAAGGCCACGGCGGCGTCGATGCTGACGCTCGCCATCTCCGACGTGCCGGGCAATGACCCGGCGACGATCGGCTCCGGCCCGACGATTGCCGATCCGACCACGCTCGCCGACGCACGGGCGGTGCTCGCGCGCCGGCGTCCGGCCATGCAGGCCCTTGGCCTCAGCTTGCCGCCGGCGATCGACGCACTGCTGTCTGAGCCCGACAATGAGACCCCGAAACCCGACGATTGCGCCTTTGCCAGCTCGGCGTTTCGCATCATCGCCACCCCGGCGGGCGCGCTCGCTGCCGCCGGCGCCCTCGCCCGGCGCCACGGCTATGAGGTCATCGATCTCGGCGATGCGGTGACCGGCGAAGCGCGCGAGGTCGCAACCGCGCACGCCGCGCTCGCCCGCGAGGCCAAGGCGACGGGTCGCAAGGTCGCGATCATCAGCGGCGGTGAACTCAGCGTCACGGTGCGCAACCGCCACGGCCGCGGAGGGCGCTGCCAAGAATATGCGCTGGCGCTGGCACTGGCGCTCGACGGCGCTGCGGGCATCGCGGCGCTGGCCGCCGACACCGACGGCATCGATGGCGGCGAGGGCAAGCCGACCGATGCCGCCGGGGCGTTCGTCGATTGGACGACGCTCGAGCGCGTGCGCCACTGCGCCGCCAAGAACTTTCTGCACAACAACGACGCAACGCGTTTCTTCGAAGCCGCCGGGGGGCTGATCGTGCGTGGTCCAACCCACACCAACGTCAATGACTTTCGCGTCATTCTCGTCGACGCTTGAGTCCTGCTGCCAGGCCCGTCGTCAGGCCCATCGTGAGGCCCGTCGTCAGGCCCGTCGTCAGGCCCGCTGTCGGCCGCGACGGCGGCTGCGGACCCTGTTGTGCGTCATGGGGCTCGCTTGCGGCGCGCTTGCCGCAGCGATCGCGCTTGCGCAACCGGCGGCGGCGGACCTGAAGCTCTGCAACACGACGAGTAGCCGCGTCGGGGTAGCCATCGGCTACCAGGACCCGGCCGGGTGGACCACCGAGGGCTGGTGGAATATCGCCTCGCGCGCCTGCGAGACGCTGTTCAAGGGCGCGCTTTCGAGCCGCTTTTGGTACATCCACGCCGTTGATTACGATCGCGGCGGGGAGTGGACCGGCAAAGCGACCATGTGCACGGCCGACGCGGCCTTCACGATTCGGGGGGTTCAGGACTGCGTCCGACGCGGCTATAAGAGCAACGGCTTCTTCGAGGTCGACACGCTCGAAGCCAAGGACTGGACCATCCGCCTTACCGATCCGAGCGAAGGGGGCGCAAAACCGAAATGAGACGCAGCAGGCGCGTGAAGCTCGTCGCCACGCTCGGGCCTGCGTCGTACGCCCCGGAAATGATCGAGCGCCTGTTCGACGCCGGGGTCGACGTGTTTCGCATCAACATGAGCCACTCGCCCTTCGATCTGGTGAAGAAGGTGCATGCGGCAGTGCGCGCCGCGGAGGCCCATTTCGGGCGCCCGATCGGCATACTGTGCGACCTGCAAGGTCCGAAGTTTCGTGTCGGCGAAATCGCCGGCGGCGGCGTGGCGCTCGCCGAAGGCGCGACGTATTGCTTCGACCTGAAC
>JBPYEF010000226.1:0-6306 GCA_051985875.1 Hyphomicrobiaceae bacterium | reverse complement strand
GGCGGCATCGGAAACATCTTGGCGATCAGCGCTTCGGCGCGATTGGGATTGACCTGCAGCACCCCGGCCATGAACCCAACGTAGATGCCGGCCGAATCCATTTCGCGAAAAACGCCAAGCTCGCTAGCCGCCCGCACGGCGATCGGCAGCTTCGCCGGCTCGGGCTTCGCGCGATAGTTGTTGATCCAGCGCAAAATCTGCTCGGCGGAGCCGAATTCGCCCTTTTTCTTGACCGTCGCGGCGCCGAGCGCAGAACCCGCGGCTATGACAAAAGCGGAGATGACGCCGAGCACTGCCAATATGGAACGCATGACCCCTCCTCGCGCACCGTTCCCGCCGACGTCGGCGCAGAAGAGGTTTGCCGCATGGCGGATTTGTGACGCGCCGCCGGCGCCCGGCCCCCCAGGCGGGACCGGCCATGGCCGCCCGCGCCAGCACGCTGGTCGCGGCCAACCAGCACGCGCAAGTCCCACGCCGTCGGCCCGCTCAGCGAACCGCGGCAGCTGCTAGCCTTAGTCCTTCACCGTCGTGAGGTCTGGTGCGTCCGCGTTTTTCATGCCCTGCACATGATAACCGGCGTCGACATGGTGCACTTCCCCGGTGACCCCGCGCGACAGATCGGAGAGCAGGTAGAGGCCCGCCGCTCCGACCTCCTCGATGGTCACCGTGCGTCGGAGCGCGGAGTTGTATTCGTTCCATTTCAGGATGTAGCGAAAGTCGGCGATGCCGGAGGCGGCAAGGGTCTTGATCGGCCCCGCCGAGATGGCGTTGACCCGCAGGCCGGCCCTGCCGAGATCAGCTGCCAGGTAGCGCACGCTCGCCTCAAGGGCCGCCTTGGCTACGCCCATGACGTTGTAATGCGGCATCACCTTCTCCGCGCCGTAGTAGGTGAGCGTGAGCATCGAGCCGCCGGGCCGCATCAGCTTTTCGGCGCGCTGGGCGAGTGCGGTGAAGGAGTAACAGGAAATCAGCATCGTCTGGGTGAAGTTCTTCTCGGTGGTATCGACGTAGCGCCCATCGAGCTCCGCCTTGTCGGAAAAGGCGATGGCGTGCACGAGAAAGTCCAATCCCTGCCATTGCCGCGCGAGCGTGGAGAACACCGCATCGATCGAGCTTTTATCGGTGACATCGCAGGGCAAGACGAGCGTAGAGCCGACCGAATCCGCCAGCGGCTCGACCCGCTTCTTCAGCGCGTCGCCCTGGTAGGTGAACGCTAGGCGAGCTCCGTGTCCGGCGCACGCGCGGGCAATGCCCCAGGCAATGGAGCGGTTATTGGCGACGCCCATAACCAGCCCGCGCTTGCCCTGCATCAGCGTGCCGGCCGGTATTGTCTCCGCCGCGCCGGGTTGCGTCATGGTCTAGCCCCCTGCGAATGGTGCTCAAGCCGCTTTTTGCCGGGCATCCTACACCAATCACTTATCGGGTCCAGCAAGGCAGGCCCGCGCGCTCGCACGCTAGCCGAGCGTGCCGGCGTGCGTCGGCTAAGCAGCCGACACGGCGATGGCCGCCGCGTAAGTCGGCTGCGGCGGCGGAGTGCGTACCCGTGAGCGCAGGCGAGATTGCGGGCCCTAATCGCTGCGCAGGCACGCCGGCGCTGTCAACGCGGCGCCGTTCGTTTGCACGACCGTCGAACACGCCTGTCGGGGTGGCACACGTTCGCCCCGCACCCGGGGGGCCTCGACCGCGGCGATCACTTCGCGACGCAGCGAGATACCGTCCGTGGCCGCACGCGGTCGCGTGCAGCCGAGTGCCCGGGGCGGCCAAGATCTTCCGCTGAGCACCTGGCGACGCGCTTTGCATACCTCGACAAGCACTTGCGCGGTAATGAATGGCTGATGGGAAAAGCGTTCTCGGTGGCGGATGCCCATCTGTTCCTCGTCTCCAATTGGACCTCGCGCGTCGACGTCGATTTGTCGCCCTATGGCAACGATGCTCGCCTATCACAAGCATCGGTACGCGGCCGGCGGTGCAGGCGGTATGGCAGGCGGAAGGCCTGGCTTAGTCGTAAGCTGAGCCGGCAACGCGCAAGGCGATGGTGCCGGGGAGGTTGCATTTGCGCTGGCGCGCGGCGTCGCCGGCCTTGCCTATTGCGCAAGGTCCCAGCGCCCATCGCTGAGGCGGCAGGCAGTGCCTTCCGCCCTGCCGGTGCGATCGCCGCGCACGATCAGCAGGAAAATGTGCCGACATACCCGTCCGGCCGGGTCCTTGAACGATGCAACGGGGGCAACCAAGCCGCTGAGCCCGCCCTGGCGTCGGTACCAAAGGTAGGCACTCCCATCCCCGACCTCGGACAGCGCAATGCGTATGGCCTCGAGCGCGGCTATTTCGTCCGCCTCATCGGGACCGGCCAACTGGCCGGGCGCGGGTGGCCGCGACCAGGCGTCTTGGCGGTGGGGATCGGGTGGAAGGCAACTCGGCGGAAGGGGAGCCGCTATCGCCCGGCGCGCGAGCTCGGGTGCAAGCTGGAGCGCCAACAGGACACTGGCCGCTGCGAGGAGAGCTGCTCGGCCGGCAGGCGAATGCATTGGCGATCCACGCACGCTGTGAGACATTCCAGAGTGTGCGCGGCCAGGGTTAAAGGGACGTCAACGCCGCTCGGCAACGCCTCGGGCGGCCCACCATCGGAAGGCGCCAAGCATGGGCGAGGAACTGCAATCCGACTACTTCGCGGCGCCGCAGGCCGGGGACTTTGCAGCGGCGAGCGAGCCCTTCGCGCTGTTCGCGGCCTGGTTTGAGGAGGCCAAGGCTCATGAGCCGAACGACCCCAATGCCATGGCGCTCGCCAGCGTCGATGCATCCGGCATGCCGAACGTCAGGATGACGCTGCTCAAGGGCGTCGACGCCGAGGGCATCACGGGACGCGGGTTCGTCTTCTACACCAATCTGCAGAGCGCCAAGGGCGTCGAACTGCTCGCCTCGCGGGTTGCGGCGCTGTGCTTTCACTGGAAGTCCCTGCGGCGCCAGGTGCGCGTGCGCGGCCGTGTCGCCCAGGTCAGCGACGCCGAGGCCGATGCCTACTTTGCCAGTCGACCTCGCGGCAGCCGGATCGGTGCCTGGGCTTCACAGCAGTCACGCCCACTGGAAAGCCGCTTTGCATTGGAAAAGGCGGTCGCTGCGGTGGCAGCACGCTACCCGATTGGCGAGATACCCCGCCCCCCGTACTGGTCGGGGTTTCGTATCTCTCCCCTGGACATGGAATTCTGGCACGACCGCCCCTTTCGCCTGCACGAACGCATTCTCTTTCGCCGCGCAGACCTCACCGCTCCCTGGCGGAAAGAGCGGCTCTATCCCTGATGGCGGCGCCTTTACCTGCTATGCTCAACGTCGGGTGAGCGGCAGCCTGGCATCGAGTGCCAACGCTGCCTCGAGCAGGACCTGGGCCCCTGCCGCGCAATCCTCAAGCGTCGTGCTCTCCTCTTCGTTGTGACTGAGACCATCCTTGCAAGGGACGAAGATCATCGCCGTCGGGGTGATGCGCGCGAGATGCACGGCATCATGTCCGGCTCCGGAAACGATCTCCCGATGCGCGTGACCGAGCGTCTCAGCCGCGGTGCGCACCGCGGCGATACAATCGGGATGGAACCGCACGGCGGCGATGTCATGCAGCTTTTTGGTCTCGATTTGCACTCCCTCCTCGGTGCCGATGCCGAAGATCGCCGTACGCAACGCCTCCTCCATGGCACCGAGCTCGGCGTCCACGTGATGGCGCAGATCGACGGTCATCAGCACGGCGCCTGGCACCACATTGGGCGAGTTCGGGGCAACCTCGACGCGGCCGACGGTCCCCACCGCGGCTGGCGCGTGGGCCGTCACGATGCCACGGATCGCCGTGGCAATGCGCGCACAGGCAGCGAAGGCGTCCGCGCGCCTGGACATCGGCGTCGTTCCCGCATGGCTTTCGCGCCCGGCGATCGCAACTTCAAACCAGCGAACGGCCTGAACCCCGGTGACGATGCCGATCTTCTTGTGCTCTGCTTCGAGGATTGGCCCTTGCTCGATGTGCAATTCCAAATATGCCGAGAGCTGCATGGCGCCCGCCTTCGTCTCGCCGCGCCAGCCGAGGCGATCGAGCGCGTCGCCAAAGCGCACTCCCTGCGGGTCGACGGCAGCGTCGGCGGAGGCGCGCGCATACACTCCGGCAAACACGCCCGAGCCCAACATGGCCGGGGAAAAGCGTGCGCCTTCCTCGTTGGTCCAGTTGACGACCACCAGCGGGGCATTGGTTTCGTAGCCGGCCGCCACGAGCGTGCGCATGACCTCGAGCGCGCCGAGCACTCCGAGATTACCGTCGAATTTGCCCCCGGTCGGCTGGGTGTCGAGATGGCTGCCCAGAGCGATCGGGGGCAGCTCGGGGTGCCTCCCCGGCCGCAGTGCGAACATGTTGCCGACCTCGTCGACTGTGACTTTGCAGCCGAGCCCCTCGCACTCCCGCTGCAGCCAGGCGCGCACGGCGCCGTCCTCCGCGGTCAACGTCTGGCGGTTGATACCGCCCTTGGGGGTTGCACCGAACGCTGCGGTATCCATCAGCATTCCCCACAGGCGCTCAGGATCGACGCGTAGATTGCTTGGCATTGCCCCTCCCCGTGCGTCAGCTGTCGGCGGACCCACATCCGCAGGAATACCGGCTAAGGTAAGCCGGTTCACTTTTGGTTGCCACGGTCGATCGTGCTACAAGGCGCAATGATCATGCCCGCGGTCCCGGCCAGTGGTCGAACGCCATGCCCATTGCACCCAATGCCGAACGCAAGACGCTGATCCTGACCGGAGCCTCGCGCGGCATCGGCCACGCCGCCGTCAAGCGCTTCGCGTCCGCGGGTTGGCGGGTGATTACCTGCTCGCGCCATGCCTTTCCGGAAAACTGCCCCTGGGAGGCGGGACCTGAAGATCACATCCAGGTCGACCTTGCCAATCCACAGGACACGATGGCCGCGATTGGCGAGATGAAGCAGCGGCTGACAGCGCAAGGAGCTCGGCTCAACGCTTTGGTCAGCAATGCGGGTATTTCGCCGAAGGCGGAGAGCGGCGGCCGGCTCGGAGCAATCGACACCGACCTGCAGGACTGGCGGCATGTGTTCCAAGTCAATTTCTTCGCGCCAATCATGCTGGCGCGCGGCTTGCTTGACGAGTTGGCGCGTGCGCAAGGCGCCATCGTCAACGTCACGTCGATTGCCGGCAGTCGCGTTCATCCATTCGCCGGGGCTGCCTATGCCACCTCGAAGGCCGCCCTCGCGGCTTTGACGCGGGAAATGGCCGCCGACTTCGGTCCGCGTGGAATTCGCGTCAACGCCATTTCGCCTGGCGAAATCGACACGGCCATCCTCTCACCGGGCACCGATCGCATCGTGAAAGAGCATATTCCGATGCGGCGCCTCGGGGAGCCGGCGGAAGTGGCAAAGGCCATCTACTTCCTGTGTACGGAGCAGTCGAGCTACGTCAACGGGGCCGAGTTGCACATCAACGGGGGCCAGCACGTCTGAGGAAACACTGGCCCGGCCTCAGCTTGCCTGAGCACCGAGGGACCGTTTCCACGGCCTTGCTGCACCGGCCGGTCGACGGCTGCTCGCTTGCAGTGCCCGAGGAGCGCGGCTATATAGCGGGTGCCTTCCGCGCGGGCTCTCCTCGGCGGAAGTCGGCACGGTCGGGCGGAGCGTAGCGCAGCCTGGTAGCGCACTTGCTTCGGGAGCAAGGGGTCGGGAGTTCAAATCTCCCCGCTCCGACCAGAGACATCAATTACTTATCGTCGTCGCTCTACTCGCGCGCCCAAAGTTGACAACGGATGGGGCGCATTTTGCGCCGCGCGATCCCCAGTTCGCGCGTGCAGACCAGGAAACCGCAACTGAGGAACGGAAGAACGACGCCTGCTGGTAGCGTGATTGCGCGGTTGCAGGCAAGAGGCCGGTTCCTCGCTCACGAGGAACCGGGGGATGAACACATCCTTATTGTCTAACCCATCCAAAGCGAAGATCGGGTTCGCGACGACGATCATCGGCGCGCCGACGAGCAATGCCACAAGCGACGTTGAGCGCAATTTGCGGGTCGCGCGCGCCCTGTGCAAGCGTCGCGCTGAGATCCACGACGAGATGGAGAGCTGCCTGAGGCAGTGCGATGCCGCGCCTAGCCACTGGCGGACGCATTCCTCGCCGAGTGCTGCGAGCTGGCGGATAAGGACAGAGGATTGCGGAGGGTGCTTGCGCAGGTCGAGCAGCGGTTACGGCGTGCTGAGGCGTATTTCGTTTCGGACGGCCAAGCCTACGCCATCATCAACGAGAACAATCGCAGCGCGATCGTGTTAAGCCTTTATTAACC
>JBPYEF010000225.1:0-4424 GCA_051985875.1 Hyphomicrobiaceae bacterium | reverse complement strand
TTAACTTTCGCAACGCGGGCTACGGATTTCTCTTGAGCTTTGCCGTTGGCGGCGACCAACGGCGGTGGGTCATGCACCGGCGGTTCCGCGGCGTGAGTAGGGATCTCGGTGCAGGAGTACTGGGGTTTCACCGGAATGCCAGGCGATGCCTGCGGCGGTATCTTCAAACCGATCTGCGCGCCAGCCCGGCACGTGGTCGGGCGCGCGCGCCTCGGCAAGCGGGAGGCGACCTATGCAAACCATGTCCATGGACGCGTACAGCTCCGACCTGCAACGGCATCGCGGTTGGTTCATTGCGCTCGGCGTGCTCCTCATTCTGCTGGGCATCGCCTGCGCGGCGTCAGCGCTCACGACCACTTACCTGTCGATGGCAGTGCTGGGCGGCGTTCTGCTGGTCGGGGGCCTGTTCCGCGCCGTTGCCGCGTTCAGCGCACGTGACTGGGCCGGCTCGCTGCTGCTCGTGCTTTCGGCGGCACTGTATGCGGTGGTCGGCGTGTTGACCTTCAGGCACCCGATCGCCGCCGCGCTGGCGTTGACGCTCCTGTTCGCAGCGCTGCTGCTCGGCGTCGGCCTGTTTCGCGTCATCGCATCGGTTTGGTACCAGTTCCCACACTGGGGATGGGTCGCCTTGAGTGGCGCGGTCAGCATCATCCTGGGCCTGATGCTGTGGAATACCTGGCCCGCATCCGGGCTGTGGTTCATCGGATTTTGCATTGGCATCGACCTCATTGCCGAAGGGATTGGGTGGATCATGCTGACCATCAGTGCGCAGCATGATCAGCAACTCGCAGGCATGGCAGTGGGGCACCGGTAGCGCGTCGCGATGCAATGCCAAGTCTCGCGGTGGCAAGGGGCTGATCGTCAGCGTGGCATAACCTGCATATTCTACGACACCGCGCTCTCGCCATACGGTGCCTCGCGGCTTACGGCGTGAGGCCCGCAAGCGCGGGCGCCGTGCTGCGGGAGCCCCGAACCACGGCCGTCGGCGGCTTACACGCCGCTACCGGCTGGGGCTCTCGTCCGGAGGATGCGCTTGTGGCTGCGGCGCCCGCCCCTCTTGCGGCGGCTCCTCGGGGGGCTGTTCGCGGCCGTAGTGGCGCCGGACGTAGTCAGCCGTGAACTTGCCACTTCGCCGATCGGCATCAACAGCGCGGCCGCCGCGTTCGCGCGGTGGCCCATAGCCACCCGCGCCCGGCGTTTCCGCGACCACCACTGCGCCATCCTCGATCGCCAAGCGCCCGGTTTTCGGCGGCAGCTGCGCGAGCGTGCCGTCCGCGGCCCTGAGGAGGAAGCGTCCCACGCCGCCCGGCGCTCCCCCGAAAACGCCCCATGGCGCGTGGCGAAACCTCTCGCCGACGCCGTTGAACTCGCAAGTGTGGCCCACGGGGCCGATGCTGCGCCGCAGACCCATTCCGCCGCGGAACCGGCCAGCGCCCCCAGAGTCGGTCACCAGCGCATACTCCTCGACGCGCAGCGGGTACTCCATCTCGATTGCCTCGATCGGCAGGTTCGAGGTGTTGGTGATGTGCACCTGCACCCCGTCCTTGCCATCACGATCGTTGCGCCCGCCCATGCCGCCACCGAGGGTTTCCAAGTAGACATAGGGCGCCCCGGTGCGCGGGTCGAGCCCGGCGAACACCATGCTGGTGTTGGCGCCGTTGGCGGCGCCGATCGCTTGCTCGGGGAGCGCCTCGGCGAGCGCACCGATGACCACATCGACGACGCGCTGGCAGGTATTGGCGCGCAGCGCGACCGCCGCGGGCGCCACACAGTTGGCGACGGTGCCTGGGGGTGCAATGATCTCCAGCGCATCGATCGCCGCCTGATTGTTCGGCAGCTCCGGGTCGAGGAGGGCCTTCAGCGCATAGCACACCGCGGACTGCAGGGCATTGAGCGTCAGATTGACGTTGCCCGCTACTTGCGGCGAGGAACCCGTGAAGTCGAAAACGATGCGGCAGCCGTGCTTGATCACGCAGAGCTTGAAGGCAATATCCCGCTGCTGCAGTCCGTCATCGTCGAGGACATCCTCGAACCGGTAGCAGCCGTCGGGAATGGCAGCGATACCGGCGCGCACGCGCGCCTGGGTGCGGGTTAGGATCTGGTTGAAGGCCGCCTCGATTACGCCCGTGCCATTGCGCGCGATCAGCTGCTGCATGCGCGCGACGCCGAGCCGGCAGGCGGCGATTTGCGCGTTGAGATCGCCGCGGCGTTCCGTAGGCAGCCGCATGTTGAGGAGCAGGAGGTCGAACAGCTCGCTATTCGGCTCGCCCCGGCGATACAGCCGCATCACCGGAATGCGCAGGCCTTCCTGGTAGATTTCGGTCATGCCGCCGGACATGGAGCCGCGCGCGGCGCCCCCCACGTCGGCGTGGTGCGCGAGATTGGCGACGAAGGCGACGAGCCGCCCCGCGGCGAATACGGGCATGGCCATGTTGATATCGGGAAGGTGCGTTCCGCCGGCCACGTGCGGGTCGTTGGCAATGAACAGGTCGCCTTCGGCGATGTCGTCGCCAAAGCGTGCGACGACGATGCGCAGTAGCTCGAGCAGGGAGGCGAGGTGGATCGGCAACGACATCTCTGCCTGGGCGATCAGAGCGCCGCGCGCGTCAGCAATGGCCGTCGAGTGATCATGGCGCTCCTTGATGTTGGTCGAAAAGGCGCTCTTTTGGATGGTGATCCACGTCTCGTCGTTGATCGACTTGAGCGCGTTCCAAATGATTTCGAGCGTAATCGGATCGAGCGGCGTTGGCGCGGGCGTCATGGGCCGACCTCGATCAGCATGCTCCCGTAATCCTCCACCACGACGCGGCTGCCGGGTGGCACCAGGGTGGTCGCATCGAACTGCGTCACAACGAGCGGCCCCAGGTAGACTTTCCCTGGCGTCAGCGCGGCGCGGGCGATTCCGAGCGTCGCGGTGGGGCGGTCGGCGGCAAACCACACCGGCTGCAGCGTGCCGGGTGCGGGATGGGGACGGCGGTTGCCGGGCGCGTTGCCATGGCGCGCAGTGGGCAGCTTGCATACGGTATGGCGCACGTTGACGACTTCGATCGCTGCCGCCGGGTCGTGGTGTGCGTAGGTGCGCTGGTGCGCCGCGTGGAATGCGTGCGCGAGCCACTTGGCATCGGGCAGCTCGGCGCTCTGCGGCAGGGGAATTGTCAGCTCGAAATTTTGTCCCGCGTAGCGCATATCGAGGCTGCTTTCGCGCGCGCCGTCAATGGCGGCAACGCTCTCCCTGCTGCGCCATTCCTCGCCGGCTTTGATCAGCTGCGCAAGCCGTGTCGCGATCACGCGCAACTCGCCGGCGAGTGGTGTGCGCGCGGCGGCGACGAAGCTCTCCTCGAGCGCGGCCGCGGTGACGCCCTCGGCGCACAGGATCCCCGGGGACGGCGGTACGAGGATGCTGCGGATTTCCAGTTCACGCGCGACTTCTACGGCGTGGAGGCCGCCGGCACCGCCGAACGGCATCAGGGTAAAGCAGCGCGGATCGTGCCCGCGCTCGATCGTGACCGCGCGGATGGCACGCATCATATTGGCGTTGACAATGCGCACGATACCGAGCGCTGTTTCACGCAGCGGCAGCCCGAGCGCGCGCGCCAAAGCCCCGATCGCCGCTTCGGCGCGCTCCCGGTCGAGACGCATGGCGCCGCCGATCAGTTCCCCTGGCAGGCGTCCGAGCAGGAGGTTGGCATCGCTGACCGTCGCGGCGCTTCCCCCTCGGCCGTAGCAGGCTGGCCCGGGATCTGCCCCTGCACTCGCCGGGCCAACGCGCAGCAATCCGTCGCGGCCGATGTGCGCCACCGATCCGCCACCGGCGCCGATGCTGTGGACATCGATCGCCTTCAGCCGCACGGGAAATCCCGCGACGCTGCCGGCGAAAGTCGTTGCCGGCCGGCCGTCGCGTACCAGGCTCACGTCGGTTGACGTGCCGCCCATGTCGAGCGTGATCAGGTCGCGGCGGCCGCAGCGCGCGGCCGTGGCTGCAGCGCCGACAACGCCAGCGGCCGGTCCCGACAGCGCCGTGCGGATAGGTAGCTCGCTGGCGCGGGCGATCGACATCAGTCCGCCGGACGATTGACAGATGCCGATGCCCACGCCTGGTGAGTGCGCGGCCACCGCATTGCCAAGGCGCGCCAGATAGCGGCCGACTACCGGCTGCAGAAATGCGTTGAGCACGGTGGTCGACAGTCTTTCGTACTCGCGGAATTCGGCCTGTACCTCGCAGGAGAGCGAGACGTCGACTCCCGGCAGCGCGGCGCGGAGCGCCTGCCCTGCGCGCAACTCGTGCTCGGGATTGAGGAAGGAGAACAAAAAGCACACGGCCACGCTTTCGGCACCGCTGTTGCGCACCGCGCCGATCGTCCGCTCTAGCTCGGTCGCGCACAGCGGCCGGACCACATCCCCGGTTGCATCGAGGCGCTCGCTGA
>JBPYEF010000224.1:0-3094 GCA_051985875.1 Hyphomicrobiaceae bacterium | reverse complement strand
GCGACTTCCAGCTCTTCGGCTGGTGTACGGGAAGTCCCTTGTCGCGGGCGAATACCTTAAGCGGATCTTCGGCGCGGCCGGCCTTGTCGGGAGCGCAGAACACGGCGACCACCGTCTCTTTGCGCTCGAGCAGTTTCTCGAGTACGGCCTTGCCGAAGGCCTCCTGTCCGTGAACGGCGATACGCATTGCAACTCTCCATGGGTGAGCGTGTGGGGTCGTGCTTGCGCCGACGGCGCGGTCGCCACGCCTTCGCGCTTGGAATGCCGGCACGGTTGGACGCAGTTGCGCCGGGTGGCCGCGCCGGGGGGCTCGACTGCCGTGCCGTGCTGTGCAGCCCGCACGGCATGAACACTTTGCCTCCAATGCGGCCGCCCGGCGGCAACGCTGCTGGCTTGCAAGGCGAACCCCGGGGCCGGCACTATTCTGCCGCCTGCTTCTTGATGAAGGCCGTCGCCCCCGCGGCCTTCAGCGCGGCGATCTCCTCCGTCGAGTAGCCGAGCTCCTGCAACACCTGCTCGGTGTGTTCCCCGAGCAGCGGCGAACGCTTCACGTCGCTTGGAGATGCCGACAGCTTGATCGGGTTGCCGACGGAAAGGTACCGGCCACGGGTCGGATGATCGACCTCGACCACGGTACCCGTCGCCTTGAGGGATGCATCCTCCGCGAGCTCCTTCAGCGACAGGATCGGCCCGCAGGGGATGTCGTATTCGTTCAGGACGTCCATCGCCTCGAACTTGGTCTTGGTCATCGTCCACTGCTCGATGCGGCTGAAAATGGCGTTGAGGCGCGGAAGGCGGGCGGCTGGGGTGGCAAAGTCGGGATGCGATTTCCACCCCGGCTCGCCGATGACATCGCAAATCGGCTCCCACACGGGGGCCTGGGCGATGAAATAGATGTAGGCGTTGGGATCCTCCTCCCAGCCCTTGCAGCGCAGGATGCGCCCGGGTTGGCCGCCGCCCGAATCGTTGCCTGCGCGCGGCACGGCTTCGCCGAACGGGACCCCCTCCCCATACTGGCTGTATTCCGTCAGGGGTCCGTATTTCAGGCGCTGCTGATCGCGCATCTTGACGCGCGCCAAGTTCAGCACCCCGTCCTGCATGGCGCACGTCACGCGTTGGCCCCTGTTCGTCTGGTTGCGCTGATAGAGCGCCGTGACTATCCCGAGCGCCAAGTGCAGGCCGGTGCCGCTATCGCCAATCTGTGCGGCGGTAACCAGCGGAGGACCATCGCGGAAGCCGGTGGTCGATGCGGAGCCGCCGGTGCACTGCGCGACGTTCTCATAGACCTTGCAATGCTCATAGGGTCCGGGACCAAAACCCTTGACGGAGGCATAGATCATGCGCGGGTTGAGCTGCTGAATGCGCTCCCAGGTGAGCCCCATGCGGTCGAGTGCGCCCGGAGCGAAGTTCTCGACCAGCACGTCGCAGATCCTGACCAAGCGCTCGAGGATCTCCATCCCCTTCTTGTTCTTGCTGTCGATGGTGATCGAGCGCTTGTTGTGGTTGAGCATCGTGAAGTACAAGCTGTCGACCTTAGGAATGTCCTGCAGCTGGCCGCGGGTGATGTCCCCGACCCCAGGGCGCTCGACCTTGATCACATCGGCGCCGAACCAGGCGAGCAGCTGCGTGCAAGTCGGACCCGATTGCACGTGGGTGAAGTCCAAGATTCGCACGCCCTCGAGTGCCTTGGCCATTGGTGTCTCCCTATTCGCTTTCGCTCTTTGTACCGCCCCGCTTGCCCCCGCTCCCTCCCGCAACCGCCGATGAACCGCGGATGGCGGGCGCTAGCCCCTAAGCGAGGGCCTCATGTCCTCGCTCGCAGAGCCTTTGCGCGTCGCTGACGCTCACTTGTACATGGTCTGGTTCTTCGTTCCGGGCGCATATTCGTTGGGGTCTACCCAGACGTTGACCACGGCCGATTTGCCGTGGCGGGAGACCATCTCACGCGCCTGCCGCAAGGCGGGGGCAATCTGCGATGCGGCACGTACTTCGATGCCCCATCCGCCCCACTGCTTGGGAAAATGCGAAAACTCCATGTCGCCGAGCTTATTGCCGACGTTGCCGCGCTGGGGACCGTATTTCGCCAGCTGCCCATAGCGGATCTGGTTCATGGCGGAGTTGTTGCCGATCACGGCGATGTAGGGCGCACCAAAACGGTCGGCCGTCTCCATGTCGAAGGCGGTCATGCCGAAGGACCCGTCGCCGTAATAGCAGAGCACTTCCTTGCTCGGGTGCGCGAGCCTTGCGGCCATGGCAAATCCCGTGCCGACGCCGAGGCTGCCGAGCGCTCCGGGATCCATCCAATTCCCGGGGGCGCGCGGACGCACGGCCTGGGCCGATATGGTCACCACGTCGCCGCCATCGCCGATGTAGATGGTATTGTCCGTGAGGAACTCGTTGATCTCGTAGGCCAGCCGGTAGGGATGAATCGGCGTCTGCTCCGACTTGAACATCGGCATCAACTTGGCAAGCGCCGCGTCCTCGGCCTCGCTCAGCTGCTTCATCCACTGCCTGCGCAGCTGCCGCTTGTCGTTCTTCAGCCGCCCGGAAGCCGCCTTGAGGACGGCGCCGAGCACCGTGCCGGGGTCGCCGGCAATGCCGAGATCGACGTCGCGGTTTTTGCCGACGACGTTGTAGCCGAGATCGATCTGCACGAGCGTCGGCACATTGATGCGCTTGCCGTAGCCCATGCGGAAATCGAACGGCGTACCGACGATGACGACCACGTCGGCCTTGGCGAAGGCGAGCGATCGCGTGCGGTCGAAATGATGCGGATCCCCCGGTGGCAGGCAGCCGCGCGCTGCGCCATTAAAGTAGCCGGGGATATCCAGACCGCGCAACAGGGCAATCGCCGCGTCGTGCCCGCGTGCCAGCCAGACCTGCTGCCCGAGCAAGATGGCGGGGCGCTCAGCGTTGACGAGGATATCGGCGAGCCTCTCGATGTCGGCGGGGTCGCCGAGGGACTTGGTCGAGGCGCGATACTTGCCGCGCTTTGGTAGCACGGCCTTCTCGACGGGGATCTCGCGGTCGAGAACGTCGCGCGGGATCTCCAGGTAGCTCGGTCCGTAGGCGCCGTTGAAGCACTCGCGCGCGG
>JBPYEF010000223.1:0-3440 GCA_051985875.1 Hyphomicrobiaceae bacterium | reverse complement strand
GCGCCAGCCTGCCCATGTACAATCTTCCGGAGATGCGCGGCGCAAACGCCGCCTTCTGGAATGCTCTCAAGACCGAGCTGCAGCGTAGCGGACTCGAGGACGCGCCGGCCACGCTCGACTTCGACCGACGCCCGGTGCCGGAGGAGATCGAGCGCGATACGCTTCTTACCCAGGTATGCGGCTATCCCCTGCAGACGATCTATCGCGATCAAGCGCACGTGCTCGCGGCTCCCGTCTACAGCGTCGAGCATTGCCACGGCGCAAGCCACGCGGGCGTCTTCGTTGTGCATCGCGATTCGCGCTTCCATCGGCTTCCCGACCTGCGCGGGTCCCGCTTCGTCTACAATAGCAGGCACTCCAATTCCGGTATGAACCTGCCGCGCCTGGCAATCGCCGAAATCGCCGATGGCCAGGGACCGTTCTTTGCTTCGGTCACCGAAACGCACACCCAACCCGGAAACATCGAGCGCGTGGCTGGCGGCGAAGCCGATGCGACGTGCGTCGATTGTGTTACCTACGCGTTTTTCTGCCGGCATCGTCCAAGTACTGCCGAACGCGTACGCGTGCTCGCGGCAACGCACAGCACGCCCTCAATTCCCTTCGTCACGTCGAAAGCGACCCCGGACGACGTCAGGGCTCGGCTGCGCGCGGCGCTCACCGCCGTGGCACGCTCAGCCGAATGGCGCGACGCGCGGGCGGGGCTCATGCTCAGCGATGTCGTCCCGGCCGATATCACGGACTATGCCAGTCAGCTGCAGTGCGAACAGGCTGCCACGCGTCTCGGCTACGTCGAGCTGCGCTGAATCTACCGCGGGTGCACGCTGGAGCGGATCTTTTGTGGCCCAATGCTCCTCCGCCTCGACGGCGTCGACGCCGCGGGCATTTCCGCGCCGTACCTGTTCAAGGCCTCGTCAGGGGAACGCTCGACACTACCGTGACAGTAGGTTCATGCAGCAGAGGCAAAGCGAACGACGGCGGCAGCCACCTCGTCCGGCCGATCGAGCTCGGCGAGGTGGCCGGCGCCCGGGATGATCACCTCGGTAGCACCCGTGATGGCGCCGGCAATGGTCGCGGCATAGCTCTTGGGCATCAGACGGTCCCGCTCGCCCCACAGGATCAGCGTTGGAGCCTTGATCAGCGGCAAGCGCCGGATCAGGCCGGTATTGCCGAGCGGCCAAAAGATGCGGGCGGCGGCTTCGGCCGCCCGCACCTGCTCGATCGGCCACTCGATCGAGTTGGCGCCGGCGGGCATCTCCTTCAGGCGCCGGTAGGTCTCAGGGTCGGCCGTCAACAGCGCTGGAACGTCGTCGGGTCTCTGTGCCCAGGGATCGGCTGCAGGGTCATCGGCGTTGAACAGGCCAAAGGGTGCAATCAGCGCGAGCCGCCGAACGCGCTCGGGCCAGATCGCCGCGAGCTCGGCGGCAAATGACCCGCCCACCGAGCTGCCGACGAGATCGGCACCGGCAAGCTCCGCCCTGTCGATGATCTCGCGCACGGCCAGCACCCAATCGAGGTGACTGTCGAGCCGCACGTGCCCTCGATCCCCGCCCGGGAAGCCGGGCAGCGAGGGGACGATCACCGTGCGACTTTCGGCGAGCCTGTCGAGAAAGGGTATCCAACGCGGCAGGCCGCCGTACCCGGCAAGAAAGCCAATCTTGGGTCCGCTGCCCTTGCGCCAGACGCGCAACGGGCAGCCATTGACCTCAATTGTCGCAGTCCCAAGCTCGCTCACCTGCCTGCTCCGATTGTTTCGCGCCCTGTGGCGCTCCCCGGAAGAGATCGCGCGTGTGCGCTACATCGCCATCGGCGCCATCGGCGCCCGCGGCCGGATCCGCTGGCTGCGGTCCAAGGGACGCGGCCACCAGCGATTCTCCCAGCCATTGAACAGCGGCCTCAGTTTGGGCATTACCTTTTCCGCGAACAGGCGCGTATTGTACTTGGTGAGCTCAGTCGACATGTTGCCGAATTGCATGAGCAGCATCAGTTGGCCGACATTCAGCGTGGCAGCAAGCTCACGCAGCTGTTCGACGACATCGTCCGGCGAGCCGATGATCACGTAGCCGTTGTCGACAATGCCCTTCATGTCTCGGGCGAGCGATTGCATCTTCTGAGCCGACGAGGTGTTGGTCGACGGTGTCCCCGTGCCCTTGCCTTCCGCGACCGCGCGGATCTGGCTCTCGACGCCGGCGCGCTGCGTAGGTTCGGTGACATAACCGGGCGGCGCGGCAAAGCGCGGGTCGACGTGCAGGCAGCGGCCGTAGAAGTACTCGGCCGGTGCCGTGTACAGCTCGAGCGCCTGCTGTCGGCTATCGGCGACGCCAACCACCTGGGCGAAGCCCGCCCGATAGGGATTGCGATCCTTTCCGAGGCGAGCCATCTCCTCCCAGAAGCCGCGCATGACGTTCTGCGCCATCTTGTAGCCGTAGTAGGACAGGTAGCAGAACACGTAGTCCATCTCGGCTGCCCACTGCCACGTTTCCACCGAGCCGGCGCCGGGAATCCAGATGGGAGGATGCGGCTGCTGCACCGGCCGCGGCCAGATATTGACGTAGCGCTGCTGGTTGAAGCGCCCGTTAAATGCGAAGGCGTCCTTCTCGGTCCAGGCGCGCAGCACGAGATCGTGAGCCTCGTAATAACGGTCCCGCAGCTGGCTCGGGTTGCTGCCGTAGGCGTAGGTGGTGTCCATGGGCGTGCCGACTGGGAAGCCGGCAATCAGCCGACCGCCCGAGATGCAGTCGATCATGGCGAACTCCTCGGCAACCCGCGTGGGTGGATTGTAGAGCGCCAAGCTGTTGCCCAGAACGCAGATCGCGGTGTCGCTGGTGCGTCTGGCGAGCGCCGAAGCGACGAGGTTTGGCGAGGGCATCAGCCCGTAACCGTTGGAGTGGTGCTCGTTGCAGCAGATGGCGTCAAAGCCGCATGCCGCGGCGAATTCGAGTTCATCGAGGAACTCGTTGTACATGTGATGCGCGCGCTCGGGGTCGAACAGGTAGGAGGGGATGTCCACCCAGACCGAAGCGTGCTTCGCCTTGAAATCGTCGGGGAGCTCTTTATAGGGCATCAAATGGAACCAGAGGAACTTCACGCGATACCTCCTAGCCTTTCACGCGCCGCCCTTGGCGAGCCGCTGCCGCTTACGCACCGCCGGTGCGCAGGCAAAAGAGTAGGGCCAAGGGGAGCCAAGGTTCAAGCAGGGTCGTAGAGGCTCTGGCCTTCGTCACGATCGCGTTTCGCAAGCGCCGCTAACCCGAGGCCAGCCTGCTCCGCAAGGCCATCGTTGCGTTCGTACGCTGAAGCCACGACACTGCGCGCCGCATCGGCGCCGGGCGCGTTGCACCCCGATCGGCGGATGCCGACCGTTCCGCCACACGCGTTTCGAGGCGAAGCTGGCGCACGGGCGCTGCCGGCGATGCCTGGTGCCCGCCGGCCACGGCTCAGCG
>JBPYEF010000222.1:0-11417 GCA_051985875.1 Hyphomicrobiaceae bacterium | reverse complement strand
ATCCTGCTCGAGCACATGCCACGCATCGCCGCATATGTTCCCATCGACGTGTCGATGAGCGCACTCGAGGATGCCAGGCAGCGTCTCGCGGCACGCTTTCCGCGATTGGAGATACGGCCGACGCTCGGCAACTTCGCCCGTCCCATGGCGCTGCCGGGCGAACTCGCGCTTCACTACAAGATCGGCTTTTTCCCGGGGTCAACCATCGGCAACCAGACCCCAGTCGAGGCGCAGCGGCTGTTGCGCGCGTTCCGCAACATGCTGGCGCCGCTGGGAAGGCTGATCATCGGCGTCGATCTCAAGAAGGACCCGCGCACGCTGGAGCGCGCCTACAATGATGCCGCGGGCGTCACCGCTGCTTTCAATCTCAACCTGCTTGCCCGCATCAACCGCGAGATCGCCCCGGTCTTTGATCTCGACGCCTTCCGGCACGAGGCCATTTACAATCAGCGCGACGGGCGCATCGAGATGCACCTCGTCAGCAAACGTGCGCAGGAGATCGTCCTGCTGGGGCGCCGCTACCGTTTCGCCGTCGGCGAGTCGATCCACACCGAGAACTCTTATAAGTATTCTCTGGTGCAGTTTCAGGACCTCGCCCGCTCGGCTGCGTGGCAACCGCAGCGCGTGTGGACCGATGCCGAGGATCTGTTCAGCATCCACGAATTGACCTGCGGCTAGCGGCGTCTCAACGCGGCGGCTGCCGGTCCCGGTCGCTCGAGGTTATCCGCGCAACCCCATCGCGCGAGCCGACCCAGCGTACCTGGCTCGTGCGCAGCATGTAGTTGACGTGCGCCAGCACCTCGCTGAAGGCGAAGCTCATCTGATGCGCGTCGAGGGTGTGATGGAAGATCACCGGCACCAGTTCCGCCGCGGAGCGAGGCTTGCTGCGGCACGCCTCGGCGATCGCCGCACAACGCTGCTCGTGGTGACGCACGAGCTCGTCGCTGCGGGCGTGCAGACCGTAGAACGGCAGCTGGTGCCCGGGGAGCACGAGGGTATCTGCCGCAAGCCGTGCCTTGAGCGCCTCCAGGGAGCGCAAGTACAGGCCCAAGGGATCACCGTGCGGATCGACCGCCCAGACGCTGACGTTCGGCGAGATCTTCGCCAACACTTGGTCGGCAGCAAGTAGGAACCGGTCCGCCGCGCAATAGAGCATCACCTGCTCGGGCGCGTGGCCATCACCGGTGAGCACGGAAAAGGCGCGCCCGCCGATGTTGAGCGTATCCCCGGCGACGAGACGCTCGAAGGTCGGGGGCAGGCCCGTCACCATGCGCAGATAGCCATGGCCTTGCGTGCTGACGCGCGCGGTTGTCGCCGCATCGAGGCCATTGCGCAGGTAGAAGTCGCGATACGGCTGGGCATCGAGCGCCCCGGGGCTGAGGGAGATGTTGAGGCACGACAGATACGTCGTCTGGCTCGTCAGCAGGGGCAGCGCGAAGCGCTCAGCGAGCCATCCCGCCAAACCGATGTGATCCGGGTGGAAATGCGTGACGATCAAGCGGGTCAGGCGCCGGCCCGCCAGCGGCCGCGCAAGCAGGGCCTCCCAGGCGGCACGCGTCGCATCGTTGCCGATGCCCGTGTCCATAACCGCCCAACCATCACCGTCTTCGAGCAGGTAGACGTTGACGTGATCGAGGCGAAAGGGAAGGGGGATACGCGCCCAAAGGATGCCCGGAGCAACAGCGATCACCTCGCCAGGCCGCGGTGCGTCGGGGAAGGGATAGGCGAGCTTGGTCGTGTCCTGCTGCATGCTCTCTCGTATAGTTCGCGGGTCGCGGCGCTGGCCATTGCCCGGGTCGGACTGAAATCGTCAAGCCGAAAATGTCAAACCCGAAAGCCTCAGGGTGCGCGCGTGCGCCGCACGGCGCCGCGGAGCGGAGCTCGAGCTGCTGCAGGGTTGCCGCCCGCTGTGCGCTCGCTTGTTTCCCGCATGCGGCATCTCCACGCACCCACGCCACAGCTGCGCAACGCACAGGCCACAAGGGCGCGATGTGACGGAGCGGCGTCATCCGTGCGCGTCGCGCGCGAAAAGAGATCACGTCGACAGCAGAATGCGTT
Source organism: Hyphomicrobiaceae bacterium (assembly GCA_051985875.1). Classification (GTDB taxonomy): domain Bacteria; phylum Pseudomonadota; class Alphaproteobacteria; order Rhizobiales; family Hyphomicrobiaceae; genus AWTP1-13. Next base: position 9,359 of record JBPYEF010000222.1, on the reverse strand, counting down.
CACCGCGGATTGGCTGCCTGCGGCGGCCGCCGCTAGGCAACGAGGTAGCAACGCAACAGTCGGCCGAGGCCGAAACCGCCAACGGCGAGGGCCATGTTGGTGAGTACGCCGGTGATGAAGTAGGTCGTGATCTTGCTGCTCCAGGACAGGCCGCGATGCCGGCCGGTGATGTTGAGCTTCCCCCACCATTCCTCGATGCTGAGCGCGGCTCCGGCCAGCAGCGGAAACCACCAAGGGGCACCCGCCCAGCCGGCGGCGATGGCGATGAGCATAAGCACGGCGAGCATGAGCGGAACCTAATCCCGCTTGCCTGCGCCAACAACCACGGCTGCCACGTGCGCTGCGCACTCACGTGCGGGACCGCTCGATCTTCGGTAAAAACCAAGTGAGCAGACCAAGCAGCGGCAAGAACGCGCACAACCGATACACTTTGGTGAGGCTGGTCATGTCGGCGTAAACCCCGAGCAGCGCCGCGCTGAGCGCTCCGAGTCCGAAGGAGACGCCGTAAAACAGGCCGGCGATCATCCCGACCTTTCCTGGCAGGAGCTCCAGGGCATAGACGAGGATGGCCGGGAAGGCGCTGGCCATGATCATGCCAATGATCACGGTCAACACCGCGGTCCACATTAGGTCCGCATAGGGCAGGATCAAGGTGAAGGGCAGCGCGCCAAGGATCGAAAACCAGATGATCTCGCGTCGTCCAAAGCGGTCACCAAAATGTCCGCCGAGCAGCGAGCCCAATGCCTGCGCGAGCAGGAACAGGAACAGCAGGGTCTGCGAGGCCTGCACCGATACATGGAATTTCCCAATCATGTACAGCGTATAGTAGGAGCCGAGGCTCGCCGAGTAGGCGTTCTTCGAGAACATCAGCAGCACCAACAGGAAGATGGCGATAGGCACGCGCACCTGCGATGCCGCGGCGGGATTGCCTGCAAGGCGCCCTCGCCTGATCGGAGCCGGGGACTGGCGCTTGTACCAGTGGCCCACCTGCAGCAGGACGCAGATGGCCACGAGCGCCACAAGCGAAAAGTAGGAGATGCTGCCCTGCCCGTGCGGCACGACAATGAAGGCCGCCAACAGCGGGCCGAGTGCCTGGCCCGCTTGGCCTCCGACTTGAAACAGCGATTGGGCGAGACCGTGCCGTCCGCCGGAGGCCAGACGCGCCATACGCGTCGATTCCGGATGGAAGATCGCCGAGCCGGTGCCGACCAGTACCGCGGCGACCAACAGCAGCGGATAGCTGCCGGCGTGAGCAAGGACGAGCAACCCTACCAGGGTCAGGCCCATGCCGGAGACCAGGGAATAGGGCTGCGGCCGCCAGTCCGTGTACATCCCGACCAAGGGCTGGAACAGCGAGGCTGTCATCTGAAAGGCGAGCGTGATCAGACCAATCTGGCCGAAGCCGAGCTGGTAGGCGTTCTTGATGATCGGGTAGATGGCCGGAAGCAGGGACTGCATCATGTCGTTCAACAGATGCGCAAAGCTCAACGCCAAGACGATGCCAAAAGTCGCCTCCCCTGCGGCGGGGGGGTGGACGGGAGCGGTCGTCAGTGTTTTCTGCATTGGTCCATTTCCGAACGGCGGCACGGCGGCTCTCCGCTTGCCACACCTTTGATCCTTTTCCAACCGACCGGATTGCAACGCTGGACGCCGATTTTGCGCCGCTGCACGGCAATCCCCCCAGCGGAGGCCGCGCCTGCGGAATATAGTTGCAGAGCAGGCCGCCCGGTCGGCGCGGCTAGCACCTTGGGAGATGACGATGGACTGGGAACGCGAGCTCGAGGAGTTGAGAGCCCGTGAGCGCCTGGCACGCGCCATGGGCGGGCCGGAAAAGATCCGCCGCCAGCACGACGGCGGGCGGATGACCGTGCGCGAGCGCATCGACCGGCTTGTCGATGCGGATAGCTTTCACGAGATCGGCGCCATCGCCGGCAAGGCCGAATACGGTGCCGGCGGCGAGCTTGTGTCGTTCTCCCCGTCCAATTGCGTGATGGGACGCGCGCGGCTGGATGGCCGTCCGGTGATGGTGCTGGGCGACGATTTCACGGTGCGCGGCGGTTCGGCCGATGCGACGATCCCCAAGAAGCCGATTCTCGCCGAGCGCATGGCCCAGGAGCTGCGGCTGCCGATGATCCGCATTATCGAGGGCTCCGGCGGCGGCGGTTCGGTCAAGACCATCGAAACAACTGGCCGGGCCAACCTCCCGGGCGGGCTCGGCGAATCGAGCGGCGCCTTCCAGCTGCTGACCGATAATCTCGGCGTCGTGCCGGTGGTGGCCCTGGGCTTGGGCTCGGTGGCCGGCCTGGGGGCTGCGCGCTTGGCGGCGAGCCACTACTCGGTGATGACCAAGACCACATCGGCAATGTTCGTCGCCGGTCCGCCGGTGGTAGCGCGTGCCGGCGCAAAGCTGGAGAAGCAGGAACTTGGCGGCTGGGAGGTGCAGTGTCGTGCCGGAGCCGTCGACCACGCGGTCGACACGGAAGCGGAGGCATTTGCCTGCGCCCGCAGGTTCCTGTCCTATCTGCCATCGTCGATTTACGCCGTCGCGGCCCGTGGCGCGTGCAACGACCCGTGTGATCGGCGAGCCGCGATGCTGTTCTCTGCCGTACCGCGCGATCGACGCAAGGTCTACAAGATGCGGCCGATCATCGAAGCCGTGGTCGACGCGGGCTCGTTCTTCGAAATGGGGCAGATGTTCGGGCGCTCGATCGTCACGGGCCTGGCGCGACTCGACGGGCTGCCCGTCGCCCTGCTGGCGAGCGATCCCTTTCATTATGGCGGGGCCTGGACATCCAGCGCCTGCGCAAAGATCGTGCGCTTCGTCGACATGGCGGAGACGTTCCATCTCCCCATCGTCTACCTGTGCGACTGTCCGGGCTTTCTGATCGGCCTCGATGCTGAGCGTTCCGCGACCATCCGCCAGGGGGTGCGCGCGATGGCGGCGATCAATCAGTCGACGGTGCCATGGTGCACGATCATCGTGCGCAACGCCTTCGGGGTCGCCGGCGCGGCACACGTTCCCTCCGGACGACTGGCAGTGCGCTATGCTTGGTTGTCGGGCTGGTGGGGGTCGCTGCCGCTCGAAGGCGGCATCGAGGCCGCCTACCGGGCGGAGATCGACGCCGCGTCCGATCCGAAGGCGAAGCTTGCGGAGATCGAGGCGCGGCTCAACAAACTGCGCTCACCGTTCCGCACGGCCGAGACGTTCGCCATCGAAGAGATCATCGACCCGCGCGATACACGCCCGCTGTTGTGCGAATTCGCCAATCTCGCCGAGCCGCTGCGGACGCCCGGCCCGCGCGCGTTCCCCATGCGACCCTAGCCCCGCGGAAATCCGCGCCAGCCTCACGCCCCCCGGACTGCCTGAAAAACAAAGTGAGTCGGTCGCCTGGCGGAACGCCCAAGACGGGCCGGCGAGTCGCAAAACAACGGCGCCCAGGGTGCGACTTTCCGGTCCCCGCAAAGGCGCGGCGACCCGGACCTGGCCCGGAGGATTTTGCCGAGGGTTTTAGTGCTGCTCGCTGCTCTGTAGCTTCGCCATCTCGTCGCGGATCCTGAGCTTTTCCTTCTTTAGTTTGCTGATGTGCAGATCATCGGACCCGGGGCGGGTCAGCTCCTCCTGAATTCTCAGTTCGAGGATGCGGTGTTTCTCGGAAAGCTCTGCGAGATGGGCCGCAAGCGTCATCTTGCCCTCCGGCTGGCTGTTGAAGGGATGGTCGAGTGTGACACGGATGTGATGGGTTGTCTAACCCGACGGGCCCTTGTAAACCGGATTCTCCCCGCGCCTGCAGCCGATTATCGGCTTCTTCGCCAGCGGGTTGCATCGCCTACCGGGGCGGGGCAGGTTGACGCGGACGCACCTGTTGGGCGCAAGCTTGGCCGTGGTCAGGCCCGAGAAAATTCCCCCGCTGCGTTCGCGGCCGATCGCGGTCGCCCCGGGGTATGCCGGGCTGCCCTGCACTGCCAAGGCCGCCGCGCAGAGCTCCTGAGCGGGCGCAGGTTCCACGGGCGCAGGTTCCACGGGCGCACGTCGCTCCCTAGGCGCAATGCGAGGCGCACAGATGCTGCAGGGGATGGAGGGTCACGCCACCGCCGGCGAGCGCACGGCGGACGTCCTCGTACACCTCATCGGCCTCGCCGCGGGGGTCGTCGGCGTCGGCATCATGCTGGTGCAAGCCTTGCGGCACTTGCCCACGCCCTCAACGGCGTGCCTCGCCGTCTACGCTACGGGCCTGATGGCAATGCTCGGGTGCTCGGCCATCTACCACACGCTGACAACGCCCGGATGGAAGGAGCTATTCAGGCGCTGCGATCATGCGGCGATATTCCTGAAGATTGCCGGTACCTATACGCCCTTTGCCGTCGTCAATATCGGAGGAATTGCGGGGTATGCCCTGCTGGTCTCGGTGTGGGCCGTAGCCCTGCTCGGTGCGGCAGCCAAAGTGCTTCTGGCGCACACCTGGGATCGACTGGCGATCGTGCTCTACCTCGCGCTCGGCTGGTCGGTGCTGACGGTGTTTCCGCCGCTGATCGCTAGCGTGCCCCCCACTGCACTGGTGTTCCTCGGCATCGGCGGTGTGCTGTACTCGGTCGGCGTGATCTTTCACGTCTGGACGAGACTGCCCTATCACAAGGCCATCTGGCATGTGTTCGTTCTCGCCGGCAGCGCGTGCCATTTCGGCGCTGTCATGGATGCGGTTTTCGGTTGAAGGTGCGGCCGGGTTGAGGGGATATTCGCCCGCACCCGGTGACGGCGGCTCGGCGTACGCGAGAGCTGGCAACGGGCAAACGCGCGCTCATCGCCCGCGACGGGTGGCGCGCGCGACCATCCCTCGCACGGAGTGTCCGCATGCAGCTTGGCAAATTGGGTGTTTGGGCCGGCCTTGATGGCATGACTGCGGCCGAAGCCCTGGCCTTCGCACGGCGGACGGAGCAGCGTGGGTTTGGCGCGCTATGGACGCCGGAGGGCCGCGGCCGCAATGTGCTCGTCAACGCGGCCTGGCTGCTCGCGGGCACATCGACACTGGTGATCGCCAGCGGCATTGCCAACATCTATGCCCGCGATGCCACGGCCATGGCCAATGCGCAGCGCGGACTAAGCGAGCAATCCGCAAACCGCTTCCTGCTCGGCATCGGCGTTTCCCACCGGCCGATCGTCTCGGACATGCGCGGCCACGCCTACGGCAAGCCAGTCGCAACCATGCGCGCCTACCTCGCAGGGATGCGCGCTGCGCCCTACCAGGCGCCCCAACCCTCCGCACCGCCCCCAATCGTACTCGCTGCGCTGGGGCCGAAGATGCTTGCCCTCGCAGCCGAGATGGCGGACGGAGCCCATCCCTACTGTGTCACGGCCGAACACACCGCCAAGGCGCGGGAGACCCTCGGCCCGGGGAAGCTCCTGTGCCCAGAACTCAAGGTGCTGCTCGCAAGCGATCCCGCCCAGGCACGCGCCGCCGCACGTGCCGCGCTGTCGCCCTACATCCAGCTCGAGAACTATGCGAACAACTGGCGTCGTCTGGGGTTCTCCGACGACGATTTGGCAGCTGGCGGATCGGACCGCTTCGTCGATGCCAACGTCGCTTGGGGAGACGAGGACGCGATCCGCAGGCGCCTGCAGCTTTACTGGGACGCGGGCGCGGATCACCTCTGCATCCAGGCGATCGACAAAAGCGGTGCCCGGGCGCGCGTCGATGAACGCGTCTTCGAGCTGCTCGCCCCCAATCGCTAACCCGCCGGCGCGCCGGCGCGGCGCCCCGGGGTTAGCGGTGTGCGACCCATGCCCATCACGTGTGCCTTGCTTGCAAAGGTCAGCACACGCCAGAACATCTGCGGGCCAGATCATCTGCAGGCCGGTGATGGGCGACGTGGTGGTGGGGCGCGAAACCCCGACGGGCAGCCCGCTGCTCTCGGTTTGGGCCGCAAAAAAGGGCCAGGCAGGCCGCTTGCGGCGGAGGGGTGGTGGCGATAGTAATGGCCCGTGCAGGCGGCTTCCCACTTGGGAGGGCCCGACAGCCCATGCAGCGGCCGGACGAGCGCGAGCTTCGCGAACAATTGGCACGGCTAAGGGCCGAGCACCGAGATCTTGACGCCGAGATCGCCGCCGAAGAGGCGCGCGCGCTCCCGGACCAGTTGCACATTCAACGTCTCAAGCGCAGGAAGCTGGCCTTGAAGGACCGCATCACCGCCATCGAGGATCAACTGCTCCCAGACATCACCGCCTGATGGTACGCGGCGAGGCCAGTACACGGCCGACGACGACGGCCGGCGCTTGCCAGACCAGTGCGTAGCTCATTAATCATTGGGGCACTTCGGATCACTTCTGCGCCGCTTCGATCGCGGCGCCCTGCGCTGGACAGCATGGCTGCTAGAGCACAGATCGGCATCATCATGGGCAGCCTGTCGGACTGGCCGACGATGAAACGCGCGGCCGAGGTACTGGACGAACTCGGTATCGCCTACGAGGCCAAGGTCGTGTCCGCCCACCGCACCCCCAAGCGCCTCTATGACTACGCTGGCAACGCCAAGGCGCGCGGCCTCAAGGTGATCATTGCCGGCGCCGGGGGAGCAGCGCATCTGCCGGGGATGACGGCGGCGATGACCGTGTTGCCCGTGCTCGGCGTTCCGATCGCCAGTCGAGCCTTGTCGGGACAGGACAGCCTGCTGTCGATCGTGCAGATGCCCGCGGGCGTCCCGGTCGGCACGCTCGCCATCGGTGACGCCGGCGCGACCAACGCCGCACTGCTTGCCGCTCAGATCCTCGCGCTTGAGGATCAAGACCTCGCACGCCGGCTCGAGGATTTGCGCGCCAGGCAGACCGCCTCCGTTCCCGAGGCGCCGAAGAGCGATGCGTGAGGGATCGGCACCACAGCCGCTGCCTCCGGGATCGAGCATCGGCATTCTCGGGAGCGGCCAGCTCGGACGCATGCTGGCGATGGCCGCGGGGCGCCTCGGCTTGAAGACGCATGTCTATTGCGAGCACAGCGGCCCTGCCTGTGATGTTGCAACACGCACGAGCTGCAGCGCCTTCGACGACTTTGGCGCGCTTGCATCCTTTGCCGCCTCGGTCGATGTCGTTACCTACGAGTTCGAGAATGTCGCGGTCGAGACCGCGCGCCACCTCGACCGACTGGTGCCCGTGCGCCCGAGTGTGCTCGCGCTCGAGGTGGCGCAGGACCGGCGCAGCGAGAAGGAATTCATTGCCGGCTTGTCGATCCCCGTCGCACCCTTCCGCCCGGTCGACACGCTGGCAGACGTGACGGCCGCGCTCGCCGCTTTCGCGGGCCCGTGCATCTTGAAGACCCGCCGCCTCGGCTACGACGGCAAGGGCCAGGTCGGCATCGCCCCGGGTGACGATCTGGCCGCCGCCTGGCGGCGGGTGGGCGGCCGCCAGGCGTTGGTCGAGAAGCGCATTCCCTTCACCCGCGAGCTTTCCGCGTTGGCCGTGCGCGGCGTGGCAGGGGAGCTCCAGTTCTACGATTGCCCCGCCAACGAGCACGCGCAGGGCATCTTGCGCCGCTCGGTGGTGCCAGCCGACATCCCCGCAGCCGATCTGGCGCAGGCGCAGCGACTTGCCGCCGCCGTTGCCACTGCCCTCGACTACGTTGGGGTCCTCGCCGTCGAGATGTTCTATCTCGGCGAGGCGATGGCGCCGAGCGAGCGGCTGATCGTCAACGAGATCGCCCCACGCGTCCACAACTCCGGACATTGGACGATCGACGCCTGCGCCATCAGCCAGTTCGAGAACCACATCCGCGCCGTCGCGGGCTGGCCGCTCGGATCGGCCGAACGTCACTCGGACGCAGAAATGGTAAACATTATCGGCAAGGAGGCGCTCACCTGGCGCCGCTTGGCCGCGCAGCCTGGCACCGCGTTGCACCTCTATGGCAAGCGGGAAGCGCGCGAGGGGCGCAAGATGGGCCATATCACGCGCCTGACCGCAAAGTCCCCGCGCCCCGCGGTCATGCCCGAACAGAGACCCCGCGATCACTGAGCAGCCTCGGCGCGAATCGCGGCAGAGCTCGCGAACCGCCACTGGCCGCCTGCCAGGGCGACCCACGTCAGCCGCGGCGCGCGAAACTTCAGGCGGCCGGCGCCAGGCACGCCTTGTCGAGCATGACGTGAATGCCCTTGGCGCCGTTGACGAGCTGGGTCACGCGTACGTCGGCAGCGAGGCTGCACAATTGATATGCCTCTTGGCGCGAGATCCCGACGCGCTCGGCGACGAGCTCGACCATCTGGCGCAGGGCGATGACGGCGCAAGCGTCGAGATCGGGGTCGAAGGCCATGGTGATGACGTGGCTCGGCGTCTCCGCCCTTGGCCATTCGAGGCGCATGTCCGCGCGCACGCTCAGCTGGAAGGTGCCGATCAGGCCGGTTTCGATCGCCGTCACACACACCTCGCCATCTCCCTGGACCGCATGTCCGTCGCCAACCGAGAACAGCGCGCCATCGACATGGATCGGCAAATAGAGCGTCGTACCGGCAATGAGTTCCTTGTTGTCGAGATTGCCCCCGTTCCTGCGCGGCGGCAGGGTCGACACGCTTCCCCATGCCGCGGGCGGCGCCACCGCCATCACCCCAAAGAATGGACGAAGCGGCAGCTTGAGCCCCCAAGGCAGGCGCGCGGTCATTGCGGACTTATCGAGGGGTATGTGCAGAAGGTGACGCGTGGGAAAATCGTCGGGCAGTGCGCCGGTGAGCGGACCAGAGTAGTTGTATCCCCAGTCATAATTGAGCTCGATGGCCCTGATCCGCACCTCGAGGACCTGTCCCTGCCGGGCTCCCCTGACCGCCACTGGCCCGGTGCAGATGTGTCCGGGCAGCTTTGGTTGCTGGCGCGCGTGTATCTGTGCGAGCGCCTCCGGCACGCGCAGTGGTGGAGGTGGCATCACCTCGCGGCCCCCCGAGACCGTGGAGATGACGACCGTGTCGCCGCTGTCGAGGGTCAGTTGCGCGGGCAGGCGCGCGTCGAAATAGCCCCAGTGCACCGTATCGGCGCCGGCCTCCAGACGATGTTGCATCGGTACGACCCCATATTAGCACCCGCGAGGAACCTAAGCTCGGAAGCGCGCGCGCACCAGGCCCCTGGCCACTGCTCGCGTTAACTGCGCGGGGCAGCGTGCGCGCCGCGGCTCGTCTTCACGGGGGGTCGCATGCTCCAACGCGCTCGACGATCAGCCGGTACTGGTCGGGCTGGCGGTGGCGCGCGAAGTTGAACGTGGTCTCCTTGTAGCTTCGGGCAAGGTCGAGGTCACAGCGCGCGGTGACTAACTCGTCCCCGAGCGTCATCGCCTGTGCGATGATCTGGCCGGTCGGGGCGATGATGCACGAACCGCCGATCAGCTCGCAGCCTTCTTCCA